>JAYWCY010000053.1:0-2600 GCA_043780175.1 Chitinophagales bacterium | reverse complement strand
CGTAGGCAAAACAACTTTAGCAAAAGCTGTAAAACAGAAACTGTCATTTGTACATTTAATAGTATATAATTGATGGTGATGTGTGTCGATAAACCTGTGTAAGGATTTAGACTTTAGTGAGGAAGATAGAATAAAGAATTTAAAACGTTTGGGTAAACAAGCTATTAGAAATGAAGCTCTATGTGATATCATAATTATTGCAGCTATTAGCCACTATGAAACGTTTATGCATTTACTTAAACTACAAGCAGCTGCATCCATCATTTGGCTACAATATTCACGAGATGTTTTAACTCAAAGAGATACCAAAGGTTTATACCAAAGCGTTTTATGGCTCAATAATCATTCTAATAAAATTACTAATTTGATTGGTATACAAATGGGTACAATGTGCCAAAAACAGCAGACTTAATAGTAGATAATAGCCATATAACTATAAAAGAAAGTACCACTTTAATTTACCAATACCTATTATTTACCTTACAACAAAGCCATTCTAAAACTTTACACTCTAAGGTGCCCACATTACATTTGCAATAATGAATAAGTTTTTAATTATCGGTTTGGGTAATATTGGTGCAGAATATCATCACACACGGCACAATATTGGTTTTGATGTATTGGATGCTTTTGTGTTAAAAAATAATTGCATATATAAACTGGATAGACTGGCGCATGTAGCAGAAGTAAAATGGAAAGGGAAAGTTTTTATTTGCATAAAACCTACTACCTATATGAACCTGAGTGGTAAGGCTTTTAAATATTGGATGGATAAAGAAAAAATATCAGTAGAAAATACATTAACCATTGTTGATGATTTGGCTTTGCCAATTGATAAGCTGCGTGTACGTTCGTCTGGTAGTGATGCTGGACACAATGGTTTAAGAGATATTCAATTAACATTAGGTACCGATAAATATCCTAAACTACGTTTTGGTATTGGCAACAATTTTCCCAAAGGCATGCAAGTAGAATTTGTATTGGGCAAATGGTTGAAGGAAGAGCAGCCAATTATTATAAAAAAAATAGAGAAGTGTACTGAAATTATTGAAAATTTTGCTACTATTGGTATTGAAAAAACGATGAACATAGCAAATACTTTGAGCTTTACACAATAAAACACAATTAAACACAGTTATAAGATTTGGAATATAATTTATGTAGCAGTAATAGGTATGGATTTGTAGCAAATACAATCATCCATCTTGGCTATATACTTACTATTTTAAAAGCTTATAACCATGAAAATCTTCTGTGTAGGTAGAAATTATAGTGAGCATGCAAAAGAGTTGGGTAATGCGATACCTGAAGAACCAGTTATTTTCATGAAGCCCAAAAGTGCCCTACTACAAACAAATACTCCTTTTTATTATCCCGAATTCTCAAACGAGCTTCATTACGAAGTTGAGATTGTGCTACGCATTTGTAAAAATGGTAGATACGTGCAAGATAAACATGCACCTAAATACTTTAATGCCATATCAGTAGGTATAGATTTTACTGCAAGAGATATTCAAAACCAACTAAAAAAGAAAGGGTTGCCTTGGGAAAAAGCAAAGGCTTGGGACAATTCTGCCGTCATTGCCCCTTGGATTGAGCTTACACCTGACATGCATCGCAAGTCAATTCGCTTTTCTCTTAAAAAAAATGGAGATCTAGTACAGAGTGGAGATACTAAAGACATGATTTTCTCGTTTAATGAAATAATTAGCCATATCTCAGGCTATTTTTCTCTAAATATCGGTGATGCAATTTTTACTGGCACACCTTCAGGCGTAGGCGAATGCGTTGTTGGTGATGTTTTAGAAGGCTTTATAGAAGATAAGCAAATGTTTGAGTTGGTAATAAAATAAATAAATAACCCCTTAATTGAAAACGAAACGTACAACATCATGTTAAACCGAGACACACTACTAGAGGCGTATAAGCTTATGGTCACGGCGAAAGCTATGAGTGACACGTTCGAAGCCAATAAAGAGGTTTGCAAGTACGAACACAGCACATCTCGTGGTCACGAAGCCATACAAATTGCAACAGGCATGCAATTATTGCCATGCGACTGGGTAAGTCCATATTATCGCGATGACAGCATGTTATTGTCATTAGGCTTTACTACCGAAGAATTAATGCTACAACTATTGGCAAAAAAAGAAGACGTCTTCTCTGGTGGTCGTTCTTATTATTGCCATCCAAGTAATAAAGATGGTATTCGTCCTTCAATTATACACCAAAGCAGTGCTGCAGGTATTCAAGCAATACCAACTACGGGCTTGGCACAAGGCATACAATTTTTAGAAAATAGCCATTCTTCTTTATTAAAAAAGGGTGCAGAAGGTGAAAATCCTGTGGTAGTTTGCTCGTTGGGCGATGGCAGTGTAACAGAAGGGGAAGTAAGCGAAGCTATTTCTTATGCCGTATTAAAAAAATTACCTATAATATATTTGGTACAAGATAATCAATGGGCAGTAAGTGCAGCCGCAGAAGAAATAAGAGCAGCTGATGCCTATGAATATACATGTGGTTTTAAAGGTTTAAAAAGATTTCAATGCGATGGTAGCGACTTTATGCGCAGTTACGAAACCATTCAAAAAGCAATAGCA
>JAYWCY010000052.1:0-7080 GCA_043780175.1 Chitinophagales bacterium | reverse complement strand
GTGTTTTCTAAAGCAGGTATACCCATTGATATTACCATTGTTCGCGAAAATATTGAAGATACTTATGGTGGTATTGAACATATGTTGACGCATGATGTGGCTTTAGGACGCCGCTTTATTACCCGCCCTGGTAGCTTGCAGGTAATTAAATATGCCTTTGAAATGGCTAAGAAAAAAGGTGCTCGTAGAATTACTTGCGGCCACAAAGCCAATATTATGAAACTAACCGATGGGTTATTTCTAGAAGTGTTTTACGAAGTAGCCAAAGAGTATCCTGAATTAAAGTCAGACGATGTAATTGTAGATGACCTTTGTATGAAATTGGTGACCCGCCCAGATTTGTTTGATGTGGTGGTGCTTACCAACTTACAAGGCGATATTGTAAGCGATCTTTGTGCAGGTTTAGTGGGTGGTTTGGGTTTTGCACCTTCGGCAAATATTGGTGATCATATCTCTATTTTTGAGGCTGTACATGGTACTGCGCCAGATATTGCTGGTAAAAACATTGCTAATCCAACGTCTTTACTATTAAGCGGCCTAGCCATGTTGCGTCACTTGGGTTTAATGGAAACTAGTGCTATGATTGAGAATGCTTTGCTGTACACACTAGAAAGTGGTGTACACACTGGCGACTTTGGCGATAAAGCTATCCCTTCGGTAAATACCACTGAATTTGCTAATACTATTGTGAACAATTTTGGTAAGCAGCCAAGTGTAAATGCCAAACCAATCATTGCCAATAACTATAAAACGCCTACACACTTTGTACTTGCCAATAACCCAATGCTAGAAAGTATAGAAGCGGTAAAGGAAGAAATTATTGGTGCTGATTTTTTTGTAGAAAGTCATGTGCAACCTAAAGAAGTAGCGGAACTGGCATTAAAGCATACATTAACATTGTTTAAATTGACTACCGTTACCAATCGTGGTACACAGGTATGGCCTACTGGTTCTATTTTCACCAACTTGGTAAATACCTATATGTGCCGCTTTGAAAGTGCTGATGGAGAAACATTAACCCAAGTAGATATTTTAGAACTATACAAAAGAATGATGACTGATTTTAAAGTATGTTCTATGGAATTACTAAACACACTAGGCGGTAAGAAATTGTATAGCAGCGCACAAGGGCAATAGTAGTAGCTGTAAAAGCAAAAGTGTTATGATAAAAAAAGATGAGGTGTTGGCCTCATCTTTTTTATCACCCTTTAGGGATGGTGCTAAATAGCAATAGCTATCACCTTGAATTTCATGGTACCATTTGGAGCTTGTATTTCAGCTATTTCGCCAATTGCTTTGCCTAATAAACCCTTACCAATAGGTGAAGAGGCTGATATTTTGCCAGCTTTTAAATCGGCTTCTTTTTCGCCAACAATTTGATACGTCATTGTTTTTTTTGTAGCCATATTGGTAATTGTAGCTTTGGTTAAAATGGCTACTTTGCTAATGTCTATAGTTGCAGGATCTACAATTTTAGAGTTCGCAATAATACCTTCAAGTTGCTTAATTCTAGCCTCTAACATGCCTTGCGCTTCTTTTGCAGAATCGTATTCAGCATTCTCTTTTAAATCTCCTTTTTCTCTTGCTTCGCCAATGGCTTTAGATGCAGCAGGCCTATCTATTGCTTTCATGCGGTGCAATTCCTCTCGCATTTTATCAAAGGTTTCTTTAGTTACATATTCACTCATGATCTTCGTTTTAAGTTGATATAAAAAAATACAACGCCACAGAATTACTGCGGCGTTGTATAAACACAAATATAGAAAAATGGTTAGAGTATGCAATATTTTTTTCTACTGTATTAATATTTTCACAAAGCATTAAATAATAAATGCTCTATGCGTATTAAAAAACCATTTGGTGCAGTGCGTGATGCATCGCTATAAATTTGCTGTCTGTAACCAATATCTACCCTTGTTTGGCTATGAATAATTAACTGTAAAGATGGTGCAATATCTAAATACGATTTTGAATTGCCTACCAGCTTTTGCCCCAAAAATTCAACCATTAGGTTTAAATTAGTTTGATTGTAATTGGTATATTCTTTAGGTAATAACAGCTTTCCAAAAGAAAACGTATAATTAATTGCTTGATTAGACTGGGCCGTTGGGAATTTGTTGGCACTTCCATTGTTTATCGCTTGTACATAACTTACTGATGAAGATAAAGCTACTTTATGTAACAACTGTGTAGCAATAACTCCTGCTTGATAGCCACTGTTTTGTGCATTAATATCAATTTCTTCCTGATGAATGTCACTATTGTTGGTACTAATTCGCCCAAAAGCTGCCATTCTAAAATGCGTGTGAACATCGTCTTTACTAAAAAAACGATACTTACCATACACTGCCAAACCTTCGTAGCTAAGCCCTTTATTGCGGTTGCTAATAAAACCTTCGGCATGTAACATTAGATTTTTATTAACACCAAACATCACTTCTGGCAGTAACTGATAATTGGTAGCGCCTGTAAACTGGTCTTTTAAAAAACTTTGCGTAAGTCTTATGCCTATCGTTTTTGAGGGCATATTACTTGCTGGTTCTGTGTATACAAATAATTCTTGTGCAAAAGCATGGCTAGTTGCCAATAAAGCAACTAAAAACAGGTATTTTTTCATACAATATTTTTAGATAGTTACATGATAAACCCTTGTACTAGTAGCGCCATCTTTTTTAGCACAGCAACTTTCCATTACACCAGTTTGGTAGCATTTCATAGTAGTGTATTGACCAAATTTTTTATAGTCTTTTGCAGTTGCAAAATTCTTATCAACTATGGTAAATGTTTTACTACCATTTAATGTTTCGTTGGGCACATTTAAGAAATGCAATGTTTTGCCTTGTACTATTACGTGTGCATCGTTCTGCACTTTTACATTATCAAAATTAGCAGTAACAGCAAGCTTAGCTACAGAAAAACCTGCACCAGTAACAGCTGTTTTTAAAGCATCAAAATCTACAGGCATATTGCTTTTAAAAGTGATATTGTAAGATGAATTTTTAATGTCGCTATCTACTTTTTCAACAAAAGGAATAGCCGACAATGCTTTATAAATTGCTTTTGAACACATGCTACAAGTAAGTCCACTCGCTTGTAAATTGGCTTGTTTAAATTGTGCTTGGCTACTTATTGCAAATAGCAAAGCAGCTACTAATAATATATTTTTCATGATAATAACAGTGAAAGGTGAATAGTTAATAATGAATAGTGAATAATAATTACGTATTATTCACTATTCATTATGTGTTAATTGATAATTAAGATTTTGTACAACAGTTTATAGTATTTACTACTACATTACCATTTACAGTTGTAAACGTTAGTGATTTTATTTGATTGTGTAAAGTTGACTTATCAGAAGCTGAATTGCTTGTAGTGCTTGTATTGCTTGTAGTGCAGCAGTTTTTTGTGCAATCTGCAGTACAACAATCTTTTGAACAAGCTTTGCTATTATTGCAAGTTGTACAATTTGCTTTCGTGCAACAAGCCATATCTGTGCAATTATTTTATTGCTAATCATGCTGGTTGGTTTTGCAGCAGTTTTACGTTCGTATTGGCAACATTCGTCCAGTTTGTCATATGCTTCTTTGGTTGCTGTGGCGTCTTGTGTATCGTAACCAGCTGCAGCCACTTTGGCTTGTATTTTTTTACTGTCTGTTTTAGTTGCATCAAATTTTAAGCTTAATACTTTGGTGTCTTTATTCCAAACGGCTGAGGTTGCACCAGCTTCTTTTGCAGCTGTTTCTATATGTTTTTTACAAGAGTTACAGTTGCCATATACTTTTACGGTTTCTTGTTTTGCTTGTGCCATTGCAAATATTGATGTGCATACAAAGGCGATAACTAAGATGATATTTAGCGTTTTCATTTTATAATGTTTTTGGTTTACCACACAAATGAATAGACAATAGTTTTTTGCTAATACTACTTGGTGATAAAAGATGATTAAAGAGATAATTGTTGCAGTGTCGATGCTTCGTAAACTCAGCACAGGCTAAACAAATTATGCATAGCAATGCTACTACTGGTTATGTAAAATAACCCTTAAAATGAGTAAGGTATTAAATTCGGAAAACGCAATTAAAGATATAAATAGGCTGAGACCTAAGAACAGGTGGTGCATGCGTATTGTAAGTGATAGCAGTGTTGTTGCTGGTTACAATTGTAGGCTTGTAGGTGTAAAAAGTAGGAAGAATATGGTACGGACTAATAATAGATACATCGGCATAGGTTGCTTGATGATTATCGGTTATTTTGTAAAACTTGCTTTCTGTTTTGCAACAACCTTTGGTTTCTTTTTTGCCGCAAGCACAGTATTTTGAAGGGGTGATTTCGATATTTACTTTACTCACTTTGCCCATGCAGTAATGCACGTTCATTATAAACCCACTGCTAATGCAGAAGTAAATAATAGCGATAGTGAATGTGAGTAAACGTTTCATTGATAAGACAAATTTAGAGCAAATACCCGAATTACGCCATTTGTACTTTTAATTACGAAGATTTTAACGTAAGGGATGTGTACATGACTAATTGAATTGAGTAATTAATAAAATTCAATTTATTCGCGCAATTAATTTACAAAATTCCACCAAATACCTAATCTAGTCCAAAGCCCAACGCTTGGATATTGTTCTGCATTTAAATTGTATTTATCAAAGCTACCTTTGGTGGTGTTTAACGTATTTAAATTTTCAATACGTACAAAGCATTTAAAACTTTTTATACGAAAATTAAAGAATAGGTTAATGTCTGGTCGGTTGCTGGTTGTAAAGCTATTTTGATAAAAAAACTGGCCTGTAAATGGTGAGTAGTTATCTGCTTTGTAATTGGTATAATATCTAAATTCTATACCTGTAGACAAAAACAAATTGGTGTAAAAATTACCTTCGAATGCAATGCGATTGCGGGTTAACAAAAAAGGAACATTAACTGGGGCGCTGCCTGTAACTTGCTGTAAATGCGCCTCAGAATAAAAATTAAGGTGCTTTGATAGTTTGAACATTTTTTCCGCACCCACATGTAGTACATTAAACAAAGTTGCATATTGGTTAACTGTAAGAAAGCTATCGCTGTATGCATAATTATTTACCAAATAGTAATCTCCGGTTAACCTAAAAGCTAGTTTGGGATTTTCGTACACACCAAATATGTGCGTATTATTTTCTTTTTTAAATGGCTGATGACCAACTACCGGAAAGCGTGTAAGTGCATCATAAATAAAAGAGGTAGAGCGGTTGGTATTTTGAAAACCTAGTTGCAACGTACCAATAGTTTTGCTAAGTTGTCTTTTAAAACTAATATAGGCGTTGTAATCGCCAGCATTTAAACCACTGATATACAACTGCCCAGTCGCTTCAATATCGTACACATTGTTGCGGCTGCGGTTTCTATATTCACCCAATACATAAAAGTTATAGAAATTCTTTTTAAAGGCGGTATCATTACCAACATATTTTAAATTTTGCAAACCTGTACCAATTTTTGCAAACTGGCTTTGGTTGTTTTTATCAGGAAAAGTAATTAATGCAAACTCATTTTTTACATTATTCCACTTGTCTTTATAGCTTACGGTATCTGGATAAGTTGGAATTGCTGGTGCTGGAATAATAAAATTAAAGAATTTTTTATAGCCAGTATCAAAAGCATATACATCTTTATAAGCATATTCGTTGCTGCTTATTTGCAATGTGTGTTGTATCCGAAAGCGTGGATAGAAAATTTGATAAGTGACAGAATCTGTTACTAAAGAATCTCGCTTACCAAAATCATATTGATGGCGGTACAAAAAGATACTTTCTTTATAGATATTACCTGTATTAACTGTCGTATTAAAAGGGTTACGAGAGGCTTGTGTGGCATAGCCTAAACGTGAAGGCACTTCGTATGGGTCGCCAAGTGCTAAGTTTTGTAACTTCGAAATGGTATCTAAGCCACCATTTTCAGATACCGCATGTTTGTTTGAAATCCATACAAAAAATGCCTCATATCGTTTATTATCACTTTGATAATGTGATGTAAACCGAATATTATTGTGACTAGCATTTTGTAACCGATACAAGCCTGGTGCATTGCTAAAGCGGTATTCGAACGAGAAGTTGAATTTACTTTTTTTATTTTGTGTATGAATAAAATTAATAAGCTGCTCAGCTTTACTACCTAACAAATAACCAAGTTCGGTGTAAGGTCTTGTGGTTTGAAAAAACTTGGTGTTTTCAATTGTAAATTTATAGGTATCAAATTGGTGAAAACCTGCATCCCAACCGGGCTTTAGAATGGGACTAAAAAGTAGCGACTTTGACGCTGAACCTAAATTGCTGATAGAGTTATTGGTATAAGGTATATGAAAACGCGTGTAGAAATCATTAATGGATGAATCTAGACTTTGCGTTCTGGTAGAATCGTAATAGCGGTAATAAATGGTAATAGAATCGGCAAATCTATCTCTGTGTTGTAGTGAATCTTGCCCCTTTGTTTTTTTTGGCAAAGGCCGGCCTTGGCTATCGTATTGCTGTGCATTTGGATCTACCCCATTGCTATATTGAGTTGTAAGATTTCTTGAAGATTGAATGGTTTGTGCATGAATCATTTGCCCCACTACTAATACTAACCCCAATAAAATCAGTCTATTTCCTTTCAATAACATGCTGCAAAGTAACAAGATTGTGCGCAAAAGAAAGGTTAATGGAAACAGTGCGTATTATGAATTATGAGTTATGAATGATTTATTTGCATTCAAAACTCATAATTCATCATTTATAATTGATTTACCAATTCTTTAAACAACAACGTCAATTTTGGTTCTGCGTCTTTGGCTGCTTGTAATACTTCTTCGTGCGTAATTACATTTTCTTCTTCACGAATGCCTAAATCAGTAATGACACTTATTGCAAATACTTGCATACCGCAGTGTACGGCTGTAATGGTTTCTTGTACCGTACTCATACCTACCGCATCACCACCAATAGCTTTGATGAGTTTGTATTCTGCCCTTGTTTCAAAAGTTGGGCCTGTAACACCTGTGTACACACCTTCATGCACTTTAATAGCATTAGCGCTAGCTATTGCCAATACTTTATT
>JAYWCY010000051.1:0-2976 GCA_043780175.1 Chitinophagales bacterium | reverse complement strand
TGCCTACCGCTACTTCAAAAACCGTATGGCACTTCTGCCAACATGAACTATGAACTATTTCTTATTATAAATTTTCCTGTGTTCTTCTTGTTATTGGGTTTAACAATCGAGGCGATTTGCTTTTCATTTGCTTTATCGTATCGCAGTAAATTAATCTTAGTTGAGAAAAATAAATTGCAAAAAAATTACAATATAGAATTAGAACAAGCATTAGAAAAACGAACAATTGAATTGGAACAACAAAGCAAAGTTGTAGCAGCCCAAAAAATAAAACAGATAGAAACTGCCTTTGAAAAGAAGATTGCCGAAACTGAAATGACAGCTTTGCGTGCCCAAATGAACCCACATTTTATTTTCAATTGCCTTAATTCCATCAAGTTGTATACACTGGAAAATGATTCGCAAACGGCATCAGATTACCTTACAAAATTCTCGCAACTAATACGTTTGGTACTAGAAAATTCACGGTCAGAAAAGGTAACGCTGCAAAAGGAATTAGAGACTTTGACCTTGTACATTGAACTAGAAGCGATGCGGTTTAAAAATAAAGTGCAATATCAAATAACAGTGCCTATTTCTATCGATCAACAGTACATAGAAATACCGCCATTACTGCTGCAACCGTATGTAGAAAATGCCATTTGGCACGGGTTGATGCACAAAACTGAAGGCGGGAATATTTGGGTAAATGTATCGCAACCGGCTGAATACTTATTAGATATAGAAATAATAGACGATGGCATTGGCAGAGAAATGGCAATGGAAAATAAAAGTAAATCTGCCACAAAACAAAAATCCTTTGGTTTAAAAATGACGGCTGAAAGGTTAGAAGCTATTAACCATATTTACCAAACTAATACGCAAGTAACTATTGTTGATTTGCAAGATGCAGATGGCAATGCTGCTGGCACTAAAGTAACCATCGAAATACCGTTATAACATGCTAAAAGTAATTATAATTGATGATGAACCAGATTGCGTAAAATTGCTGGCTTTACAACTAAAAATGTATTGCCCACAAGTGCAAATTGTGGCAGAATGTACCGCCAGCAGCGATGCTTTGGTGCAAATAAAAGCACTACAACCAGACCTTATTTTTTTGGATATTGAAATGCCCGTAATGAACGGTTTTCAATTATTAGAAGCTTTGGGAACGATTAATTTTAGCCTTGTATTTGTAACTGCTTACGATAAGTTTGCAGTAAAAGCTTTTCGGTTTAATGCACTGGATTATTTGCTAAAACCAATTGATGGCAAAGACCTGAAAGTGGCGGTGCAAAAGGCTTTGCTACAAAAACCCAATCAACAGCAACTACAAGCCGTAAAACAACAATTGCATGGCGGCGAAAAATATCACCCAGATAAAATTGCTTTGCCGTATCAAAATGGCGTCACATTTACCGAAATAAAAAATATTATTTATTGCGAATCGGATAATAATTATACCAAATTTCACATGGCCGATGGTAAGCAATATACCGTGGCGAAAACCTTGGGCGACATACAAGAAGTGCTGGAAGAACGTAACTTTTTACGGGTACATCGGCAATATCTTATTAACCTCAATCATATAAAAAAATATGTACGTGGCGAAGGCAATTACCTTATTATGAACAACGAGGCCAACATACCTGTAGCCAGAAATAAAAAGGAAAAACTGATTGAAAAGTTTGGATGGCTATAGTTTTACAGAAAACCCAACTTTAAACAACAATGAGTTGTAATTGATAGTAGGTGTAATAGCTGATTGATAACCTGTATAAGCAACACCAACTTCTATTAAATGAATAATTTTAACCCCAGCACCTACCTCATACAAAAATTTAGAACCAGTTGCACTGGTTGTTTTATAGCTTTGGATAGCGGTACCAATTTGACCATTTATAAATAGCTTACCAACCAAATATCGTCTCAAGCCAACCTTTATTGGTATCACGTTTAAATCACCTAATGTTGTATTGTTTGTTGTAGCTAAATAATTAACATAACCTGCACTACCTATAATCATCGTTTTACCTATACCAATACCACCGCCAATTTCAAAACCTGAGCCACTGCCAAAGTTCTTCGTAAAATCAGTGCCTTGTGGTGTTGTTATTGTAAAATTCCCATACACCAAAGCCTTCGGTGCTTGAGCCTTTGCTACACTAGTAAATGCTACCACAAACAAAAAGACAATAAAAAATAGATTCTGTATCTTACGCATATTCTTAAATTATAAGTATTTTCAAAGAAAACAATAATAATCGTAAACACAATAGTATTTTGCAGTAATAAAATGTTATAGTTCTATGCTCTCAATGAAAACCCAATATGCGTTCAAAGCATTAATGTATTTAGCACAAAAAGATGCTAGTGGTCCTGTATTAATTGCAGAAATTGCTGATAAGAAAAATATACCTCTTAAATTTTTAGAAAATATATTGCTAGAACTAAAGAAGGCTGGTGTCCTAGATAGTAAAAAAGGTAAAGGTGGCGGCTATTTTTTCAACGAAAATCCTAGTAAAATAAAATTAGCGAGGGTGATGCGATTAATAGATGGGCCTATTGCACTACTACCATGTGTTAGTATTAATTTTTATCAAAAATGTAAAAACTGTGATGAAAAAAATTGTGGTTTAAGCGAAGTGATGAAAGAAGTTAGAGATGCAACATTAAATATATTAGAGAGTAAAACTGTAGCAGATATTTCTTTACTTATAAAGTAGTTACATACTATTTAGGATATTATATCATATTGAATAAATAATACGTAAATGAATCAAAAACAGCTTATTTATCTATTATCATAACCAAAAAGCCATTACCTTTTATTGATATTTATTTTATTTTTATGCTATTTGTGTATTATAAGTTGTTTGTAAGTATTTCCCTGAAATACTTACAATAAAAAACCCTCTAACAATTAAGTTAGAGGGTTAAAATAAATATGGCAACTACCTACTCTCCCGGCGTAATGCGAGTACCATCGGCCAT
>JAYWCY010000050.1:0-4707 GCA_043780175.1 Chitinophagales bacterium | reverse complement strand
GGCACAGGATAAAGCTACTTTAAATGTAAAAATTAAAGCATTTAAAGGCAATGCATTGTATGATGCTAACCATAAATATATTGGTTATGTCATTAAGCTACGCAATAACATCAGTGATAACCAACAAGGTAAAATATATGTAGATATTAAAAATAGCTATGGTCAATCTGTTTATAGCGAAAATATTGACATGTTTGCTGCACCAAAACGTGTTTTTTACAAAGATTATTACTTAGATAATTCGAAGTTTAAGCCTGGTTTTTACTTCGTGAGCATGGATATACGTACCAATCATTTTGGGCAAGTTTATTCATATGCATTTGTAGTAGAGCCGGAAAAACTACCCACGGGTTCATACATGCCACCAGATTTTACTAGTTTTTGGGATAAAGCAAAGCAAGAACTGGTAACCATTAATCCACAATATCAGATAAGTAGGCGTGGTGATATGTCTACCGTAAATGTGGATGTGTTTCAGGTAGAATTTCAATCTATCCAATCTACTAAGATTCGTGGATGGTTGAGTGTACCCAAAAGTAGAGGCAAATACCCTGTATTGTATAAGTTGCCTAGCTATGTTACTCCAGCAAAGCCTGAAATTAGAGTGAATATGGCGGTTTTTTGTTTAGATGTTAGAGGCATTGGTAGCAGTGCCGATAATGTGCAATTGAATTACAATAATTATCTCACAACTGGCATTTCTAATAAACTGAATTGTATTTATAGAGATGTATATATGGATTGCTTGCGGGGCTTAGACTTTATTTTTACCCACCAAGACTTAAAGCTAGATATTACTAAAATAGTGATAAAAGGAGAGGGGCAAGGTGCATCTTTGGCAGCAGCGGTTGCTGGCTTATATAGTAGAAATATACAAGGCCTAATAATGGAACGACCAGTATTTTTAGACATGCGTACCATATTTGCAATTGGTGAAATGCAACCAACTATGCCTTGGCCGCTTACTGCTTTTAAAAGCTACTTGCGAAATAGCAAAACACCCATTGATAATTTTTTTAAAACATGGGATTACTTTGATGCTATTAATTTCGCAACTTTGATAAAATGTCCCGTTTTAATAGGCACATCTTTAAAGGGTACAATCAGCTTGCCACAATGTGCCTATAATTTTTATAACCAAATTTTAAGCTTTAAAAGAGAAATATTTATTTGTGCAGATAATGAAAACAATATGGATGCATCTTATTACGTTCTAGAAAATAATTGGATAAGAGAAATATTACGAATTCCTAATTAGTAACCTAACAGAAAGCAATAATCAATAAACGAATGAAAAAAATATTTTTATTTTTAATAACAGTACTTATTATTAGTCAAACAGCTTTTGCAGGCTTTCCTGTGGGTAAAGGGCGTTTTAAGTTAGTACCTAACTACACCTTGTACCATGCAGAGGGCTATTGGGATAATGGTGGTGTGTATAAAGCCTATGTAAATAATGGAAAATTTACATCCAATTATTTTGGTATATATTTTGCCGCTGGTATTGATAGAAATTTAGATTTTATTGCCACAGTGCCATTTGTAGTACAAACTGAAACATCCACAGGAAAAATTAATTCAGTAGGTAATATTGGTGACGTATCTTTAGGATTAAGCTATTATCTAAATAATAATACACATCCTAATACACATATTTCGCTTTCTGGATCTTTAATAGTGCCTGGTTATCAAAATGTTGATACGCCATACATTGGTTTTGGTAATTTTGGTGCCGAAGCAAAATTTAGTGTTGCTGGCACTACTGATAAGTATTACAGAAATCCTTATTTTGATATAGACCTTGGTTTAAGACAATACTTTGATGTGTACGGTCCTTCTCAAATATTTTTGAACATTACAGGTGGAATACCTGTAAGCGAGCAAGTAAAAATTAGCGGTACATTTAATTCGGTAAACTCAATAAGTACATCTAGTAGCTTTAGTTCTTCAAACCTTACAGCCAATAAAAACTTTAGTTATACCCGTGCAACTGCTGCTGTAGGGTTAGTGGCAAGTCCTAGATTTGAAGTTTGGTTTAGTATATTTCACGATCTATCTGGCAAAAATATCGGTAGAGGTAGTGGCTTAGGGTTATATGCTGTCATTAAGTTTTAATTACCAACTAATTACTTCATATCAAGTTCTGCTTTTAAAAAAGCAAGGCATCATATTTAAAATAGCCCTTTGCGCATAAAAAACAATCCTTAATAAATAAATTGTTGGCTGTAAAGCACACAAGATTTTAAATCGGTCAGTGATTTACAAAACCAACATTATTAACCAACATTAAAAGCAGTTTTCACCAGTAGCTATAGTTTACGCACCAACGGGTTTCACATCTTCACAAAGTAATTACGAAAATACCACATCTATTTAATGCCAACTAATGAAATTGTGGATTTTTTATATTATTATTACTATTCATATTTGTAATCTATGTCATGCTCAAGTTGATAATTTACAAGCCATTACAGGCTTGCCTACAAAAGAAGTTTATCAAGTATTAGTGGATAAAAAAGGATTTGTTTGGATAGCTCACGAGCTAGGCATTAGTAGGTACGATGGTATTAGTTTCACATCATTTTCTCACCCAAAGCAAATAAGTTTAAGTCTGTTTGATTTATTTGAAGATAATGAAGGAAGAATATGGTGTCACAATCTAAATAGTCAGATATTTTATATAGAAAATGATCGTATCATTTTATTAAATAGTTATTTAAATACTGGCATAAAATATTATCCTCGCAAAGCACTTTTGAATAACGAAATGATTATTAGTGCCAGTCAAGGCATCTATGTGCAAAATACCGCACAGCAAAAAGGGTATTATATATTTAAAACCATAGATGGTTTGGATATTGGACCAACTTATTCGTTTTCAATCACAAAAAAAACCAGTTACTAATTAAAGGTGCCAATACATGGTTTATTTACACCCAAGGTCTTGGTGTACAAACCGTATCGTTAAATTTGCTAAAAGCTAATTTTACAGGCTCCTCACAGCTAATAATTAATACCAATAAAGATACGATTTATTGCAGTGATAAGGACAATGGTACATTGTATAAATTTATACTAAGTACTAGGCACTTGAAACTTGTAGGTACCCAAACAATGCTAGGAGTTTTTAATGGGGCTTCGGTTGTAGGCAATAAGTTTTGGCTTCACACCACTGATGTAAGTATAACCACAGATGGCACACAAAGCCTAAAAGGCTATAATATTACAGGTATTGCCACAGATAAAGAAGGAAATTATTGGTATAGTAGCTTAAAAAGAGGATTGTTGTGTAAGTCTAAAAACACCAATTTTAAAATCGTACAGGCTAGATATCTTGAAAAAGATGATTTTATAAAGTGTATTATAAATAATAATAATTATGTATTAGAAGGTACAGCGAAAGGACTAATAATTTTAAAAAGTAATAAATATTTAAATAAGTATAAAATAATTACGCTGCCACGAACTAGAGGTGGTATAGAAAATATCTATAAATTATCTGGCAGCCAATTTTTAATAGTAACATTATCTAATTTTTACATTTTTGATGCCAACACTGGTGGCTATAGCTTATACTTTGGTGCAAACTCTATAAAAAGTATGACTACAAGAAAAGGTATTGCTTTTTTAGCGACAAACGAAAGCCTTTTGATAAAAACACTAAACAATGCTAGTAAACCAGCAATTGTAAGTTGGCAAAGTTTAAATACATTGTTTGATAATGTTGTGAAAATTCAAGATACAAGTATCTCCTTTAATCAGAGAGTAAAAAACGTTTGTTTTGATAGTGTAAACAATACATTGTATATTAATTTCATAAGTGGATTATATGCTGTAAATAAAACAGGCATTTGGAAAGTAAGGTACAATGGTAATCAAATTAATGCCAATGAGATGGTATATGCGTCAGGTAAAGTTTATGTAGGTACATTGGTAAATGGATTACTAATATTTAGTAATAATACCATTACCAATCTAACTACTAAAGACGGCTTAAGCTCGAACACAATAATAAAAATGCGGTTGTGTAACAAGCATCTATGGTTATTAAGTAGTGGCATTGTACAAGTTTTTGATATAGAGAAACAAAAAATTGCTGATAATATTTCTTTACCGCCACTGTTTGGCAGTTTTGTGTACGATGTTGCCGAAATAAATAACCAAGCATTTTTAACTACCAATGAAGGTATGTATAGCATTAGTCTAAATGAGTTTTATGTTATGCAAAAGCCACTGAATTATCTATATTCTATCGTTGCAAACCTACGCGACACGTTATCCATCCAAGCCAACCAAATATTAGATGATAATACTAAAAGCCTAGCCTTTTCTGTAGTGTCTTTGTGGTACAATAATCCTCAAAATGTATATTTTAAGTATCGCTTAATTGGTGTAGGTAACGATGTTTGGCAAACAGCTACACCTTCACAAAAAACATTCAGTTTTACGGGCTTAAGTGCTGGGAAATATCAGTTTCAGGCAGTTGCTATAAATGGTTTTGGCATTGCTGCGGCAAATCCCATTATTTACACATTTAGCATAAAGAAACCGTGGTGGCAGCAATGGTGGTTGTATTTAATAATTGCGGCTATTGTGGTTGATATTTTTTATATCATTATCCAGCAGCGTATAAATATTATTAAAAAAAGAAACGAACTACTAGTAGATAAAATACAATTACAGGGCGAAGTAAGAAACAGTATGCTT
>JAYWCY010000049.1:0-4808 GCA_043780175.1 Chitinophagales bacterium | reverse complement strand
GCAGTGGTTACTTCACTACCGTAACCCAT
Organism: Chitinophagales bacterium; assembly: GCA_043780175.1. Classification (GTDB taxonomy): domain Bacteria; phylum Bacteroidota; class Bacteroidia; order Chitinophagales; family Chitinophagaceae; genus Parasediminibacterium. The sequence continues at coordinate 4,779 of JAYWCY010000049.1, read as the reverse complement.
GTGGTATTTAACGTCACCACTACCCATGGTTTGGTCCATTACAGCTGTACCCTCAAACTCGCTAAATATTTGCTCATAGGTTTTACCTAAAATATTGGCAAGAATATTTAAACGACCTCTATGAGCCATACCAATTACCACTTCCTCTACATTATTATTGGCAGCAACTCTAATAATTTCATCTAATGCGGCAATAGTTGTTTCACCGCCTTCAAGCGAAAAACGTTTTTGGCCAATATATTTTGTATGCAAAAATTTCTCAAACATCACACCTTGATTCAACTTTTCAAGGATGCGTTTTTTTCGTGGCAAACCAATTGGCTGAATAAAGTTTTTCTCTAGCTCAGTCGTTAGCCAATCAATTTTTTTTTGATTGCTAATGTATTTAAACTCAACACCAACATGCGTTGCATATATTTTCTGTAAATGCGCTAAAATATTTTTTAGTGTAGTAGCACCTAACCCAACTAAATTACCTGCTTGAAAAATGGTATTTAAATCAGCATCACCTAACCCAAAAAATGATAGATCAAGATTGGCACCTCTGTCTTTTCTTTCACGAATAGGGTTTGTTTTGGCTAATAAATGTCCTTTATTTCTGTAACCCAGAATCAATCGGTATACTCTAATTTCTTTCATCCAATCGGTATCGGATGTGGTTGTAGCCCCTGCTTGAACATTTGTAGTTGCTGAACCATTAGTTACCGCAAAATCAAAGCCTTCAAAGAATTTCTTTAGTTCTGGATCAATACTATTGGGGTCTTTTACAAATTCAGAATATAGACTTTCAATATACGATGGGTGTGAATTGGTGATGTACGTGAAATCTTTCATTAGATTCGTTTATTCAACTTGTATAAAAAATGATGGCAAATATCGTGCTTTGAAAGTATAAACCAAGTAGGTTTTACAGGTAATCCCTACAAATTTTAAGAGTTTGTACTTTTGTGCAAAAAAGGTTTGAAAAAAAAGGTACTAAATTGTTTTGAATATTTGGACTAATGCCCTTACTTTTGCGCTCCGTAAAAATTTAATTGGAACATGGCAAATCATAAAGCTACTAAAAAAGATACAAGACAAGCTGCAAAACGCAGAGACCGTAATCGTTACTATGGTAAAACAACTCGTAATGCCGTACGTGACTTAAAAACAATCAAAGAACCAGTAGGTTATACAGAGAAATTACCTAGCGTTATTTCAATGATTGATAAATTGGCGAAAAGAGGTATCATACATAAAAATAAAGCTGCTAACTTAAAAAGTAAATTAGCTAGAAAAAAAGTAGCAATTGCTGCTTAATTTCTAGATATTCCATATTAGAGAGCCGATTAATAGTGATATTAATCGGCTTTTTTTATGATTGTTAATTTGCAATGGAAGTGCTGATACACTGAAAAAATTCTGTTTAAAACCTTCTTTGTTTTTATGACTTGTAGGTAATAATTAAAATTTTACTGTTGGGCATTTTATGGCTTTTCCAGTACCACCATAAATGCCACTTTTAATAATAGATACTTCATAGGCGCCTTGCCTACCATTGAAACTACCTAAGGCAGACGTAGTTACATCGTAATTAAATGTTATTTTTAAATCATTGGTTTGATAACCTATCATTGGAATAATTGCGTCTTTATTACGATAATAAGCACCCAATATCAATTGTTGTGCACCACCATCGCCACTTAAATTTCTATTGGCATTTATACCAATTACTGTTTCTGTACTAGTCGTAGATTGGCTTACATAAATATTTGGATTAATAATCCAGTTATCATCAATTTTAAAATTACCATTTAAAAATCCTGTGTACCGAATAGGAATTTTTGTATCAACGCTGCTATTAGGCGCAAAAAAACTTTCTTTAGGCCCATTGATATGTGCGGCACTAAAGCCAACATTAAAATAGGCTGTCTTAGAAAGAAAGAGTGCATAATTGATACCAATTTGCAAATCAAAATAAGAAACTCCACTATTATAAAATGGTTCGCCAGAGCCAGCATTCACATCAAAAAATTTTCCATTCCATTGGTTATCAAATGTAAGTTTATTGAGGTCAATTCTTTTATTTACAAATCCAAAATTTGCCCCAAAACTTAATAAGCTAGAGTATCCCAACATTTGATGGTAAGCCATTGAGAGATAGCCCTGTGTACTTGACAAGCCCCCGCTACCAGCTTCGTCTTTGTATAAAGTACCACCTAAACCCACCCAACCATTTTCAAATCTATTGTTAAACAACTGTATATCGCCCCATAAACTCATTGTTTTGTAAGGATTAGTAATCACATTAGCCCATTGATTACGATAATTGCCACCAATTCTATAATCATAATCGGGGTTAAAGCCAGTATTTGCAGGATTTACCAATAAAGGAGCATTAAAATACTGAGAGAAATGCAAATCTTGTGCGAGAAGGCTATTATGACCTGTAAGCACTAAGACTAAAATGATGTAATGCAAATGCTTTCTCATCGTAATAAAGTTATATCACCTTTTTTAGAAAATTTCGTGCCATCACTAAATTCTACGTCAAGTGTGTAAGTATATACATCTTGGGCTTGAATACTGCCTTTAAATTTACCATCCCAACCAATTTTCTGGTCATTACTTTGAAACAGCAAAGCACCCCAACGGTTATAAATTCGCCAATCCATTTTTGTAATGCCATAACCACGAACCAAAACTTTATCATTAATACCATCATTATTTGGTGTGATAGCGTTAGGCACATCTAACAAAGGAATCGTAATAGCTTGTATGTTTTGGCATGTTGTATCGGCACAGCCATTATTATTTGTGGCTATTAAACAGGCGATATACGTATTTGTAGCATTGTAAATATGACTTACAACTGCATTAATATTAGTCGTTATTAAAGAGTCACCATCACCATAAGACCATTTATAATTACTGCCCCCAACGGTATTATTGGTAAATACTACAGCCGTATTTGCCTGCGGAGGCTGAGGGCTATACGTAAAAATTGAGGTCGGCTTACCATATATTGTAATTGCGAATGACGTACTATCAATCTTATTGCAGGTATTGGTATCCAAAATTGTTAATTTAATAGTATAAATACCCACATTGCTGTATAAATGTGGTGGTGGATCAGATCCAACATAGCCAGTACCATCGCCAAAATCCCAAGTAAACGTTTCACCAGCTAAGGAGGTATTTGTAATAACCGCTGTATATGGTGCACAACCTTTGGCTGGCGTTGAAAACTGCGCTTTTACGTTAGATGCAATACGTAATTGTACTTTAATTGTATCAGGGTAATTACAATAATTGGTATCAGTTAAAATTAAACCTGCATTGTACGTACCTGCTGCTGCATAAGCGTGCTGAAATACACCGTTACCAACGTTTTGCTGCGTACCATCACCAAAAAATAAATTAAAGCTATTATTTTTAAATGGCTTACCGGGTGGCGCAATAGAGGTATTATTAAATTGATATAACAATGCATCGCAAGGTTGCAATTTTGTTGTAAGCAAACCTAATGTGGCTGCATCGCTTCTTACACGAATGGTCACATACGATGTGTCAGATATATTGCAAGTAGATGAATCAATAGAAATTAAACGCACATTGTAATTACCAATTACCGTAAATGCATGTTTATTATTAGGTAATGTAGTTGTTTCTTCTGGCGAGCCATCACCAAAATTCCATTGATAGGTTTTACCTAAAGCCAATGTATCTTTAAATTCAACCTCGGTAAAAATACAACCACTTTTCCTGTTGGCAGTGCCTTGAATAGACGATTGTACACCAGCACCTACACCAGATAAATTGAATGCAATTTTGATAGCTGCTAAATTACAAAAAGCATTACCACCTCTGGTACCTGAAAAAGCGCCACCACTGGTAGGAAAAGCATTCCCAGCACCTGCATCGGCTGTGCCACAAGAACACAAAGTTTGGTAAATGATACCATTCGCATCAAAACGGCTCGTACCGCCATCTACATGCTCACCATAACCACCATTTTGCCCAAATAAACTACCGTACAATTGCTTGGTGGCATCTCTTGCCATTACAAAAAAGTAAAAATCGCTACCATCACCTACTTTTTTTACAGCATCGGCTGTTATAGGCAAGCCATTTGTACCAGCACTTGCATAATTAAAGTTTTTATTTGCCGCTCCACCCCAACCAGACACATATATATTTTCACACCTATCTACTAAAAATGCTGTTGGTGATAAATTGGGTGCAGTAGTATTGGTGCCAAACACAGTCGAATAGACATATGCTGATAAATCGGGCTTTAATTTTGAAATAAATTGCTTGCCACCTAGCTGGCTAAACCCAACATTATTAGTAATTACCCAAGACCCTGTAGTTGTACCCATTACATAAGGAAAACCATATTTGTCAAATTGAATGCCGTATATCAAGTCTGCGCCATTGGTTCCTAAATAAGTACTTTGTAAAATTTGTGTACCCGAACTATTTAACACTGCAACAAATCCATCACAATCACCACCAGCATTAGTCGCAGAAATGACGCCAGTTTTATCGCCTGGGAAATTAGTACTTGCGGTACCACCTGCTATATAAATATTATTATTAATTGGGTTAATCGCTAGCACAAAAGCAGCATCATCATTATCACCACCTAAATAACTAGCTACTAAAATGGTGCTTAAATCTGCAGTCACTTTTATAAAAATCCCATCTTGATTTCTACCACCTGCATTTGCACTACCATTAGTGGTTTGGAAAGCGTTAACGGTAGGGAAATCTATGGACTGTGTACACGAAGCCAAT
>JAYWCY010000048.1:0-3910 GCA_043780175.1 Chitinophagales bacterium | reverse complement strand
TTCTAAATAAACATAAAACAATGAAAAAATTAGTAATCACAGCCATGCTATTGGCAACCATTAGTACCGCAGCAATTACTACGGTAAGTGCACAAGATTTAAAAGAGAAAAATGTACCTGCTACTGTAAAAGCAGCTTTTACCAAAAAATATCCTGATGCAAAAAAGGTAAGTTGGGAAAATGAAAAAGGTAATTTTGAAGCCAATTGGGGCGGCAAATCTGGCGAAGCAAATTCTGCTGTATTTACCCCTGCTGCTGTATTTGTAGAGATTGTAATGTCTATCCCTATTAGCCAATTACCAGCTACAGTAGCCCCTTATGTTGCTGCACATTACAAAGGCATGAAGATTTTAGAAGCTGGCAAAGTACTGGATGCTGCTGGCAAAAAAATGTTTGAAGTAGAGATTAAAGGCAAAGACTTAATTTTTGATGAAAAAGGTGTGTTTTTAAAAGAGGATTAAGCGTTTAAATGGAAAAAAATGGATTACGCCTTAAAACAAACTACCGGAAGTTGTAAAGCTTTGGGTAGTTTGTTTTAATACCATTCCAATGATGCAACTGCAAGTTTTGTTTAGCGGTTAGTATTATTTATTATTTTTATTAAATATATGTTAAGCAAAAAGCGCCATAAATATTCATTAGCTGCAGTGTGACGCCTATGCAGTTAAATAGTATTACGATTGATGACTCAATACAATTAAAAATGGGATAAAGCATCGCTTCATCCCATTTTTAATTTATACTTTTTGTAAACCCAATTATTTAATATTGTACACGGTCATCATTTTTAGTAGCACACCGTTGGTCCAGCCAAAGCCATCTTGGCCGGCATATTCACCACCACCTGCCGGTAAATTAATGTCTACCACATTGTATTTTTCCATCAGTTTGCCGGTTTCTTTGTACACTTTTATATTAAGAGCTACCCAGCGCTCTGCAATGTCTTTTGCAAGTGTTGTTTGTTGATAATTTTCTAGTCCTTTTACTGCTATCCATTGCAAAGGTGCCCAGCCATTTGGTGCATCCCATTGCTGACCAGAAGTAGTTAAAGTAGTAACCACACCACCGGGTTTTACAAAGTTAGTTTGCAAAGTATTGGCTATGCCTTGTGCAGATGCTTTGTCAGCTACATTAAAAAACAATGGGCTAATACCAGCTGCAGTCATGATAGTGCTTTGTTGTTTGGTGGCAATATTATAATCGAAATACCAATTGCGTTTGGCATTGTAACAATACTTGTTGATGGCTTGTTTTCGTTTGGCTGCTACTTGGTTAAAAGCCTTGGCTTTAGCAGTATTTCCAGATGCTTGATAAGCTTTGACCAATGTTAATTCTAACTGGTACAATAAGCCATTTAAATCAACAGGAATAAGGTTGGTGGTTTGTATGGTGCTGATGTTTTTACCATCGGCAAACCAACGTGTACTAAAATCCCAACCACTTTCGGCACCACTGCGCAAGTCTTTACTTTTTTGTGCAAATACACGTTTTATAGTTGTGGGAGATGCTTTATCAGCTTCAATATTGGCTAAGGTATAATCTTCTTTGTAACTCTCCTGTCTTGGTGTGTTGTCAGCGTCATAATATCGGTTTAAAATACTGCCATCAGGCATTGTAACAGCATGTTTGGTGTTCGCTGTTTTATCCATCCAATAGTTATATTCTTTTTGTAGTGCAGACAGGTAAGTTGTATAAACTGCGTTGCCTTTTTTTTCGGCTAATAATCCTACCATTAATGAGAAGAAAGGGGGCTGCGAACGGCTTAAATAATAGCTGCGATTGCCATTGGGTATATGGCCATAAGTATCAATTAAAAAAGCAAAATTGTTAATCATGTTTTCAATCATCTCGAACTCATTACTCTCTTGCAAGCCTAACATAGTAAAATAACTATCCCAATAATAAATTTCTCTAAATCTGCCCCCTGGTACGATGTAGGCATTGGGCAAAGCCAATAGCGAACTGCCTTCTACGGTTTTATCTGGATTGCGTTTAAGCACCTGCCATAGGTTTTTAATGTGTACTGCAACATCTTCATTAGTGTTAGATTGATACCCGTTTGTCGGGTTGACTGGCAGTTCGAAATTAGCTTTTACAAAACCTTCTAATGCGTATTTTACCAAAGGATTATTCTTCAGTTTCAGATAGTCAGCAACGATATCTTTAGGGTTGCGTTTTGGTGTGCAATCCACAAAGGTTTTGCCGTCAGGAAAAATGCGTTGCAACTGTACATCTGTAAATAGCTGACCATAAATAATATCGGGTGTAAGTATTTTTGCCGGTTTTTGCGCCAATGCAAAAATGGGTAGCAAAAAGCTACCAATAATGAGCAATCGTTTCATATTATTATTCTTACTAGTTATTAAAAGAAAAGTAAGATACAGGCTTATTTTAAGCGCTAAAAGAAAAACTAAGTAATTCGCTTTGTGCAATGGTTTGCTGTGTACTATTTACCAAATTTTTAACCACACAAGTGCCATCCTTAAGTTCCTTACTGCCCAGCATAATGGCGTAAGGAATTTGTTTTTTATCTGCGTATTTAAACTGCTTATCAAACTTGGTAGTTTCGTGAAATAATTCGCAGCTAGTACCATTGGCTCTTAGTTGTTGCATCAATCCAAAAGCAGCTTTACTTTCAGCTTCGCCCAAATTAAAGAACAATACTTTAGTGCCTACTTGTACTTCTGTAGGAAATAATTGTAGCTCTTCCATCACATCGTAAATCCTATCTACTCCAAAACTAATACCTACACCTGGCACGTTGGGTACACCAAATAGGCCTGTTAAATCGTCGTATCTGCCACCGCCGCCAATACTACCCATTTGTACACCTTTGGCTTTAATTTCAAAAATGATACCTGTGTAATAGTTGAGGCCACGAGCAAGGGTGAAATCGGTAATAATTTGAAATTTCTGATTTGAGGTTTCTGATTGTGTATAATTCAGAATGTATTCTATTTCTTCAATACCAATTTTGCCTGTAGCATTATCGACTAACAAGTTTTTTAATGCACTCAGCTTTTCTGAATTGCTACCATTAATTTGTAAATATTGTTCTATGGTTTTAATTTGAATATCATTTAAACCACGAGTTGCTAGTTCTTCTTTTACTTTTTCAATACCAATTTTATCTAATTTATCTATCGCAACAGTAATGTCTACCATTTTATCAGTTCCACCACAAATTTCTGCCAATGCTGCTAATATTTTGCGACTATTAATCCGAATTTCTACATCAATACCCAACTTTTCAAAAACTGTTGCATAAATATTGGTTAATTCAACTTCGTTTAATAGGCTTTTGCTGCCTACCACATCGGCATCGCATTGGTAAAACTCACGGTAACGGCCTTTTTGCGGTCTGTCAGCACGCCATACAGGTTGGATTTGGTAGCGCTTAAATGGCATGGTTAATACGCCATAATTCATAGCCACATATCTTGCAAAAGGAATGGTAAGGTCGTAACGAAGGGCTCTTTCTGTAATACCCTTAGTATTTCTACCTGCTAATACTTTTTCAAATTCAGCTTTTGTTTGCTCAAGTTTTGCTTCATTATCTAAGCCATTATTCAAAATTTTGAAAATCAGTTTATCACCTTCTTCGCCATATTTACCTATTAAAGTGTCTAGGTTTTCTATAGCTGGCGTTTCCAACGGTGCAAAACCATATAGTTCGAACACAGTACGAATAGTAGAAAATATATATTGACGTTTACGCACAACATCTGCCGGAAAATCTCTTGTGCCCTGTGGTAAACTAACGGTTGGCTTAGCCATAAAATCAATTGAGAATTAAAAATTAAGAATGACCAATGATTATAAGAATGAACAATGATTAATAACCAATGACCGAGTATTGCGGCAAATATAATTGCAACGATTCGCTTATTGCTGTTGTTGCTGTGCGGCT
>JAYWCY010000047.1:0-2564 GCA_043780175.1 Chitinophagales bacterium | reverse complement strand
TGCTTTTTGTACATAGTAAGCTTGTTGTATTTCTGATTGTATAGGTACTACTAATTGAAAAGAAAAGCCGTTTAGTTTAAAATTTTGGATAGTGCTGGTAATGTTCATTTCAATCATTCAATCTTCAGTTATTTTGCCCCTACGGATACAGATCGATAAGTCGTATCTGCACAGCCATTGCCTTGTACAATTAACCGTACGGTATAATTGTTAGCCGTAGTGCCTTTGTTGTACGTATTTTCTATAAAACTACTGTAATTATTATCGGTTGCACCATTACCGAAATCCCATAGAAACGCACTGATACCGCCATGTGCAATGGTAGATTGGCTGTTAAAACTATACTTGGTTGTTGTAGCAGTATTGGCTACTAGCGTATTATAAAAAACAGCTTTAGGTGCGGGATTTTCACCTTTTGCATGTACTAGTTTATGCGTTTTATAAATTACCCTATTATTTAAAATCACAGACATAATCACATCATAATCATTCAAATATTTGTAGGTGTATTTAATAGGGTAAGGCGCTGTTGTATCGCCTCTACCATCAGAGAAATTCCACACATAATACGCACCACCTGGTACATTAGTAGCTGTTGGTGAAAATAAAAAATATTCGCTTGTGCAAGCATTGTAAGCAACGGCGTTAAAGTCACCTGTAATAGGGTAAGTTGCTAACACTGTAACATTCACAGTTGTATCTGCCGTGCAGCCGGCATCTGTTTGTATTGTTAATTTTACAGGATATATTTTGTCAGTAATAGCACTTGGAAACAAATGCCTAATTAATCCATTAGCCACGGTATCTATTTTAGTACCATCGTTCCAATTCCATCGGTATTGCACAATAGCACCTCTATTTACACTTGACGCGCTGTTAAAACTGATGTAGTTAATATTATCGTTAAAATCATTTTTAAAAGAAAAAATAGCCACTGGTTTTAATTGTTGCCCCCAAGCTTTTACAGGAAAAGTAGCGGTAGCTAATACTACCTTAGCACTGCTTTTTACTTCTAGTGTAATTACATATGGTGAAGGTGCGTCGTAGCCATGTTGAACGGTTTTACCACTGGCAATATTACCATCACCAAAATACCAATTAAACGTAGCATCAAATGGCACATTACTAGCTGTAGCGGTAAGTGTAAATATCTCGGTACTTGGGTAGCAAGGTGCCGTTTTGGTATAGCGAATACCAACCGTACCAACTGTTACAATGGTTGTATCGTTAGAGGTGGTAATGGTACCAATAACTGGTTTTGAATTTTGTGTAGTATTATCATTTACAACACTCGCTTTATTACACGACAAGAACAACCCTGCCATTAGTAAAACGATGCTATAATATTGAACTATTTTCTTCATCTATTGAGTAATGTATAAGCTACTAAATTCACCAAACTATTATTTTCTGTATTTCTATACCTGAGTGGCATTAATTTTTACATTGCTGGTATAATAAAAGTACCTGTAGCTGTATCCTTACAACCACTATTGCTAGTAACTATAAACTTAATAGTTTGTGTTTGGCTAGTGCTTATTTTAGGATATTTCTGTTCTACATAGTTGTTAAAATTATCATCTACTCTACCAGTTCCAAATTCCCACCGATAGCCTGTAAAATAGCCGTGCGGTATATTTGCTTGACTGTAGAAAGCCCATGTACTACTAGTAGCATCATCGGCTGCTACATTTTTTATAAACAAAGCTACTGGTCGGTTATTTTGCCCTTGTGCACGTATCGGTTTGTGTGTTTGGTAAATAATTTTACCGTTGTAAGTCACCGTTAGTTTTACATCATAATCGTTCTGATAGGTGTAGTAATGTTTAATAGGACTACCACTTGCATAGCCACTTGCATCTGCAAAATCCCAAGTGAAAACACAGCCAGTTGGTATACCAGTTACAGTAGGTGTAAATATGAAATATTCTTTAGAGCAGATGTCATAATTAACGGCATCAAAATCGCCGCTTGGTGCAAATACAGCAGCTACTGGTACCGATACAATAGCCGTATCCTTACAACCAGAATTGGCAGTAGCCACCAACTTTACAGGATATACTTTATCGGAAGGTACTTGTGGAAAATTGTGCGGTGCAAATGCATTTACAGTACTCGTGGCAGTACCATCACCCCAATCCCAAGCATAGTTAGTTACTGTTCCTCTTTGTACTGATGATTGACTGGTAAACGACATATTATTTACATAATTCACATCATAAATTTGACTACTAAACACGGCATGTGGCGTTACTTGTTGGCCCAATGCTTTCACATTAATGGTACTTTTATTTAGCAAATTACCAGACGCATCTTTAATGGTTAATATGACGGTGTACGTACCAGAAATATCATAAATATTGCGCACATTACTACCAGTAAGCGTGTGACTATCGCCAAAATCCCAAGCATATACAGCCCCCGATGGAAGCCCTGAACCTGTGGCATCAAAAGCAAATATTTCGTTGCTTGGGTAGCAAGCCGAGGTTTTGCTATACTTAATAGTAACAGTACCGAGCGTTATAGAAACCGTGTCTTTATAGCCCGACGTTGTGCCGCCAATA
>JAYWCY010000046.1:0-4245 GCA_043780175.1 Chitinophagales bacterium | reverse complement strand
CCCTTACTTGCAAAGCTTTGTCCAAGAATTTACCGAGATGAATAATGGCAAAGCATTTTTTGCCAGCCTGGATAAATTAGGGTCTTTTATCTTCAAAGATTTTGAAAGTGGCAAAAGAAAAACAGTGTATTAGAACAATGTTTTTACCCAAACTATTTTGTAGAAATAAAAACGTTTACAAATATTTTATTAACTACATTACGCTTCTAAATAATAATTATGCCATTTCTTATTAGTTTTTGGTGGGTGTTTGTATTAGTGTTTATTGTTTTTAGTGGATTGGTAACAGTCAATCAAGGTACTATTTCTGTAATTACAGTTTTTGGGAAATATCAACGTATTTTATTGCCAGGACTACGTTTTAAAATTCCTTTTGTAGAGCAAATTTACAAGCGCATCAGTATTCAAAACAGATCAGTGGAGCTTGAGTTTCAGGCAGTAACTATCGACCAGGCAAATGTGTATTTTAAAAGTATGTTATTGTATTCTGTACAAAACGAGAGCGAAGAAACCATTAAAAAAGTAGCGTTTAAATTTATTAGCGATAAAGATTTAATGCAAGCTTTAATACGTACAGTGGAAGGGTCTATTCGTGCATTTGTAGCTACTAAAAAACAAGCTGAAATATTAACAGCAAGAAGCGAAATTGTAGAATATGTAAAAGAGCAAATTGATCATTCGTTAGAAGAATGGGGCTATCATTTACAAGATTTACAAATTAACGATATTACGTTTGATAAAGCTGTAATGGAAAGCATGAGCAAAGTAGTTGCAAGTAATAACTTAAAAGCTGCTGCTGAAAATGAGGGTCAAGCTTTATTAATTACCAAAACTAAAGCTGCCGAAGCTGAAGGTAATTTTATTAAAATATCTGCAGAGGCTGAAAAAGAAGCGGCTCGCTTACGTGGGCAAGGTGTGGCATTGTTTAGAGAGGAAGTGGCACGTGGTATGAGTCAGGCTGCTGAACAAATGAAACAAGCGAATCTTGATACCAATGTTATTTTGTTTAGTATGTGGACAGAAGCCATTAAAAACTTTGCTGAATACGGTAAAGGCAATGTGATATTTTTAGACGGTAGTGTTGACGGTATGGAAAAAACAATGAAACAAGTAATGGGTATGATGAAAACAAAAGAGAATAATAGTTAGCATACATTTTACCACAAAATCAAATTTGTAAATGATATAAAAGCATCAGAAACGCATTTTCTGGTGCTTTTTATGTTTCATTATTCAAATGTGTACGTTACCAGTTTATACATTATGTGGCAAATACTACATATCATATTTCGTTTTCTTTTGTGGTATGTATTCTAATTGTTCTAATAATGCTTCTGGCGTCGGATTTTTAGTAATGTCTACCGCTACTTGAAACAAAACAAACCACATCGCAATCGATGCTATGAGCTCGCCAAGGGTTAACCAATAACCCCAAAATGCATAAACAGCAGCCTTTTTAGGGTTTGATAATTCATAAATGACTTCTACCCTTTCGCCTACCTGGTATTTTCGAAAAAGACAATCAGCATTTATTTGATATACGTCTGCGCCAACTGTGAAATTTGCTTTTGCGACTTGCTTTTGAGAAGTACTATCTTTTACAAAAAAGATAGTTGCAGGTGCAAATTCGCCATCAAAGTAATCTGGCTGGCGTGAAAACCAAACATATAAGCTAAAGATGACGAAGTATAAAATGCTAATGAATTTGTACATACTCCCTGAAAGGAAATTTTAATGTTGGGCTTACTGAAATTTACAGTTGATAAAAGTTTCTACTGCCGCAGTGTGCGACGCCTATGCAGCCGAATGATGTTATAAACGCCGACTATTAAAGAATAAAAAAGATACAAGATTTCATCCTTCCAATTTTAAAATCTATCAAAATCTTGGTTCAGATTAATTTAAACTTCTAAAGTCAACAGGTACCAATTTACTTACACCAGGCTCTTGCATGGTTACACCATAAATAACGTCTACAGCGCCCATGGTTTGCTTGTTGTGCGTTACAATGATGAACTGTGAGTTATCGCTAAACTTCTTAATCATTTGGGTGAATTTGCCTACGTTGGCATCATCAAGCGGCGCATCTACTTCATCTAAAATACAGAAAGGTGCTGGTTTAATTAAATAAATAGCGAATAGCAAAGCAGTTGCAGTTAAGGTTTTTTCTCCACCACTCAACTGCGTAATAGACGATGGTCGTTTACCTTTTGGCTTGGCAATAATTTCAATGCCAGTTTCGGCCAAGTTTTCAGGATTTACCAATACCATATCGGCGGTATCCTCTTCTGTAAATAAGGCTTTAAAAACCTTTTGAAAATTTTCTCGCACCTTATTAAATGTGTCTAAAAACTGTTGATTAGCTGTTGCCTCTACCTCTTGAATGGTTTGTAACAAGCTATCTTTTGCATTTACCAAGTCGTTCTTTTGCTCTAAAATAAAGTCATAACGCTTCTTCATCTCAGTATAAGCTTCAATAGCCGTTGGGTTTACTTCACCCATATTATCCATACGCTTGCGCATACGATCGCTAGTGGCTTGTAACTCTTCTAGAGGCGTATCGGTAGTTCTTGTTTCGTCTAAAATTTTATCTAAATCTATTTTAAACTCTACATGCAAACGCTCTTTCATACCTGCTAATTGCAGTTTCAGTTCATTTAATTTATCTTTTAACTCATTTATCAAACCATCCAGCTGCTCTTTACTTTTTATTTTACTGCGCAACTCGCTTTCTTTGGCCTGTAAAGCATTACGTAAGTTGTAAAATGCTTGATCTGTTTCATTTAGTTTTTTCTCTTCTTCTTCTTTTTTGCGTAGTAAAATCAACAGCGCTTCGTGGCTGTCTTGCAAGGCGTTCTCACCTTCTTCAATATTGGTTGCAGCTTCAGCCAATTGCGCAGTATTGGTATCAATTTGCTGGTGCAAATCATTCAATTGTTTTTGCTTAAAAGTTAACTCTTGCTGTAGAGATGTCATTTTACTTTGCTGACGTGTTAACTGCAAATTATTCTCGTTGTATTGTGCCGATGCTTGTTGGTAATCTTGCTCTGCCAATTTATAATCTTGCTCTACCAATTTCAATTGCTCATTGGTTTGTAACAATTGCTCATTCAAGCTTTGCAAGGTTTCTCTGGTAGTTGCGATGGCATCTTGCTCGTCTTCTAGACGAAGTTGCAAATCTTCTAATCGCTGTGCAGATGCGGATTGTTGTGCTTGAGTATTTTCTATTTTATTTTTAGCAGCAAATACTTGGTTGGTTAGTTGATTTACCTCAATTTCTGTTTGCTTAATGGCTTTTTCTTGTAATTGACCGCTGTACCCAATCACACGATTGTGTGTGGTTTGTATTTCTGCTTTTAGCGATTGTACTACCGCATCTAGCATAATAATTTCATCATTCAGTTTTTCAAGGTTTTTAGCACGGCCAATTTTTTTACCTTCAAATAAACCAACGCTACCACCTGTTAATGTGTAGGCACCTTTTACAAATTTGCCCGATTTTTCAAGAATGGTTACGCCTGTACTATTGGTAAATGCGGCTTCATTTTCTGCGATGTACACGTTTTGCAATAAGTATTCAGCTAGTTTTAAGTAGTCATCGTCTACCTCAATAACATCAAAGGCTTTAGTGGTGTTGGCTGGCTGAGGAATACCGCTAATCGCTTGCCCTTTTAACTGATCTAACAAGAAGAAATTGGCCTTACCTTTTTTATTTTCATCAAGTAAATGAATGGCTTGCATACCCTCTGCCAAATTATTAACCACATAATAGTTTAAGTATGGCTCAAGTACGTTTTCTACAGCCGTTCTATAATCTTCATTTACATAAATAATGTCCGATAAAATGGGTGCACTGTGGTTCCAATTGGGATTTTTATGTAAAAATTTTATGCTCTCAGGATAACCTTCCATTGAGTCAATCAGACTCTTCAATAAGGCGTACTCATTGCGTTTGCTATCTAGCTTACGATTTTCTTCTGCTAGTTTATTGCGCAATATTTCTAGCGCTTGTTGTGTGGCTAAAATATTTTGTTTTGCTGTTTCGTGTTGCTCATGTAGTAGTTGTAAATCAATCCTTTTTTGCGCCAGCAAATCTTCTTTTTCTAAAGCCTCATTTTCTAATTGCTTTATTTGGTATTGACGGTTTTGTTGCTCGTCTAATAACTGTGCAGATGAACGTTGAATATTATTAATTGAAGTATCTGCAACAGCCACTTTTTTTTCAGCATCAAACTGGTTGCGCTG
>JAYWCY010000045.1:0-2132 GCA_043780175.1 Chitinophagales bacterium | reverse complement strand
GTAAGCGTTACTTACAGTGTGCCAACTAGTGACCTCACCGTAAATTATAGTGCTTCTGCTACCGATAATTCTGGTGGAACATTGAGCTATAGTTGGGATTTTGGAAATAGCAGTGGTACTTCTAATACAGCTAGTGGTGCTTATGATTACACGGTAGCTAATACTTATTATGCAACATTAACTGTAACTAGTAGCAATGGCGGAAGTACAATAGTTAATAATATACCTATTACGGTTACATATGCCACACCGGTAGCTAATATTACAGTGAATTATTCTGATAATAGTAATGGTACAAGTGATTTTAGCTTTGATGGAGACAATGCTGCAAATCGTTCAAAAATTAGTTCAGGTAGTATTGATAAATATCAGTGGACTGGCTATTTGTCATTTCCAGATGGACATACAGAATCCTTTCTTCCAGTAAATGGAGCAAACGCCTTTTTGCTTGGTATTGCTAATGATGTTACCATTGTAATTACTCTTACTGTTACGTCTAACAATGGTGTAACAAATGCTAAAACTATTTCCATAAATATAGGTTCATTACCTTCAGGTGGGCAAGCAATATTTAAGAGTTCAAATCCTATTGCAGGTGGCAATATATCAAGTAGTAAAATACTAAATAAGCCTAATAAAAATACTGCATCATTGTATCCAAACCCTGCCTTTAATAATGTGGTTGTAAAATATCAAACTGCAGTAGCAGGTAAGGTGTTAATAAATGTGTACGATATCACCGGTAAGCTAGTGATGCAACAAAATGCTTCATCTACAGGGGCTAATAGTATTAATACATCTGTAATTAACGTTGCTAACTTACAAAAAGGCACGTATATCGTAGAGGTAAATATGAATGGTGCAAGGCTATTTAGTTCTCAATTAATAAAAGCACAATAGTTATTTATTTGATTGCATAAAAAACGGCTAAAGGGTCATTCCTTTAGCCGTTTTTATGTTGATGGCTTAATGCTAAATAATTTATTTGGTACACATGACATCTTAAAAGATTACAACATAAAATTCCACAAGTATTTAGTGCCATAATCACCCCAACGGGCTTTTAACTTAGTAAGGTCAGCTTCTAATTGTTGCCAATTGGCTTTTTTACCTTTTTGTGTTGGCGATGTTTGTGCTGCTGTTGGTTGTACCAGCTCTAGCTTAGTGGCAAACCATGTAGTGTGTAAACGAGGTACTGCAAGCCCAAGTATTAAACCTGGTAAACCGCCAAAACTTTCAGGACCGCTGCTTACCATAATCTGGTCGGTATAAAAAGCAACTACAACTACACTATCGCAAATTTTAGTGACTGCTTTTTTACATTCAAAACCAGCAATGGTACGGGTTTCATCTGTAATACGCCATTGGTAGTTGCGCATACTATCTTGCAACAAATATTGTGTTTCAAACACTTCTTTTTGTAAGGCAATTTTGTTGGTTTCTAAATCTTTCACAGTAATATCTGTGGTAGATGGTTTGTCTCGCCACAGGTATTTATTGTCAGGATTTTCTTTGGCGAGCTTATAAGCCGATTTGTTATTATTAAACTGCAATTCGTACACATCTTTTACAAATTTTGGGTAGTTCTTGCGTATCTGTTGTATCCAATCGTTGTCGTTGTGTTCATCATCTAAAGCGCTGTGTTGGTTGTAGGTTTTTTCGTATTCTACTTTGCCAGCAGTAATAAACTGTGCTTGAGAAAAGCCAGCAACTGTAAGCGTTGTAAGCAATGATGCGAATAGTATTTTCATGATTATTTCATTTTTAATTGTTCATTCTTAATTCCTAACTCTTAATTGTTTGGTTTACCATTTTTACTAAAATTATAAATAAGCGATAGCAAGAAAAAGCGTTGAATGGTTTGGTTAGAGGTCTCGGTAATAAAGTTGCTATTGATGTTACGGGTAACACCTTGATTTTGATTTAAAAGATCATTAACCGATGCTTTTATCTGCCAGTTTTCATCTTTCGTAATAGATTTTTTTACCGAAGCATTTACAATATAAATATCTTTTTGGTTGGCAAATACGGCTGTTTTTTGGTACACAGTTATGTTTTCATCAATATTTAAGTACCATTTTTTGGGTAGCTTCATTTCTACTTGACCGTAAGATTCATAGGTCCAGTATTTA
>JAYWCY010000044.1:0-2116 GCA_043780175.1 Chitinophagales bacterium | reverse complement strand
ATATATTATTAAATAGTTAATTGATATTTTCTCCCTTTAGGGTTGGGTTACAATTATCTTCCACCACCACCTGCGGGGCGACGGTTATTGTTTGCCGGTACACGACGTTTTGGTGCACCACCTGGACCTGCTGGAGCAGCATCTGCACCACGGCCAGCGCCTCTACGACCACGACCACCTTCGGCTTGTGCTTCTTTTTCTAAGCGGCTAGCTTTAGCTTCGTTTTCGCTATTACCATCATCAACTGTATCATCTTCATCTTTGTTAGCTTGACGTTCAGCCAAACCTTCAGCAATTGCAGCAGTAATATAGTTAGTAATGATAGCGATTGATTTAGTGGCATCATCATTTGCAGGGATTGCAAAATCTACCTTATTAGGGTCAGAATTTGTATCTACCATACCAAAAGTAGTAATGCCTAAACGTTTTGCTTCGGCTAATGCAATATGCTCAACGCTAATATCAACTAAGAATAAAGCAGCTGGTAAACGACCCAATTGAGCGATACCACCTAATACTTTTTCCATTTTATCTTTATCACGTGTAAGTGTTAAACGTTCTTTTTTAGTTAAGCTTTCAGCACTACCATCTGCTAGCATTTTTTCAATGCTCTGCATTTTTTTAACACTTTTACGAACTGTGTTAAAATTGGTAAGCATACCACCTAACCAACGCTCTGTAGCGTAAGGCATATTTACACGTTGTGCACACTCAGTAACAATTTCTTTCGCTTGTTTTTTGGTGGCAACAAACATGATTTTTTTACCGCTTTTTGCAATTTGTTTCAATGCAGCAGCAGTTTCCTGTAAATGATCTACAGTTTTATTAAGATCGATAATATGAATACCTTTCTTTTCAGCAAAGATGTAAGGCAACATTTTAGGGTTCCACTTCTTCTTCAAGTGACCAAAATGTACACCGGCCTCTAGTAGTTGTTGTTGTAATGAAGTATTGGCTTCCATTGTAATAATTTGAAATTTGAAATTAAAAGTTTGTGATAAAACAGATTAACGTTTGCTGAACTGGAAGCTTCTTCTAGCTTTCTTATGACCAAATTTCTTACGTTCAACACTACGAGGATCACGTTTTAACTGACCTGCAGCTTTTAATACTGGTCTAAACTCAGCATTAACCTCTAACAAGGCACGAGCAATACCTAATTTCGCAGCTTCTGCCTGACCTTTTAAACCACCGCCTTGTGCATTGATAACAATATCAAATTTGCCTACAGCATCAGCAGTTTTTAAAGGTGCTTCAACTTGGTTTTGTAAGTAAACCAGAGGGAAGTAATTTTTATAATCTTTGTCGTTAACAGTAATTTTACCTTCGCCCCTGCTAATAAAAACACGAGTTACAGCTTCTTTACGACGACCAACAGCATTTTTTTGCTTTTCCATGTATAATTAGTTGGAGAGGTTTAGAATTTTAATTCTTTTGGTTGTTGTGCAGTATGAAAATGTTTACCACCAGCATACACAAATAATTTTTTAATCATTTTGCGACCTAAGCGGTTTTTAGGAAGCATGCCTTTAATGGCTCTTTCTAAAATAACTTCTGGGCGACGTTTGATTAAATCTTCAGCAGCTTCTTCTTTTTTACCACCCGGGTAGCCAGAATAATTGATGTAGGTTTTATCATGAAACTTATTGCCAGTAAAAACAACTTTATCAGCATTAACGATGATAACATAATCACCACAATCAACGTGTGGGGTGTAATATGTTTTAGTTTTTCCTCGAAGAACGGCTGCAATTCTTGCACTTATACGTCCTACGGTTTGATTAGTACCATCCACAACATGCCAGTTGTGTGTAACGGTAGCCGAGTTGGCGTGTTTGGTTGTAAAATGTAATTTACTCATTGTAAAATTTTTAAGTTGCCAATGCTATCCCATTGGACTTTTTTAAATTTGGATGGCGAAAGTAGTTAGTATTATGTGAATAAACCAAGCATTTATACAACTATTTTTCATCACACCTTCATAATCCATTGATTTCCAATAAAAAATTTGCACATTTATTTTGGTAGGGTTATAAAAGCAGCAAAAGAAATGTTATTTTTAGTTAACCTTTATCAGGGCATTCGTGGGAATATTTAAATTTCACATAAAAAAGCC
>JAYWCY010000043.1:0-4342 GCA_043780175.1 Chitinophagales bacterium | reverse complement strand
CAAGAAGCCATAGACTTAGCGGGCATCTTTATTGATGCTGGCCCTGTGGCACAAATAAAAGATAAAGCTGGTAAGGTATATACGTTAAAAGATATGAATCGTGGGACTATTTACGACGGGCCTTTAGCAATAATGGTAAATGGGTACAGCGCTTCGGCATCAGAAATGCTTGCAGGTACTTTACAAGATTATAACAGAGCTTTGATTGTTGGTAGTCCTACGTTTGGCAAGGCAACAGCTCAGGTTATTTTGCCAATGGATACAACCATTGATATTGAAGTCAATAATCAGAATAAACGTGCTGATAGTTATATTAAAATGACTGTTAACAGGCTATACAGAGTCAATGGTTCTACGGCTCAAGCAACAGGTGTTATACCAGATGTATTGTTGCCAGACCTACTAAGTGTTAGAGCTAAACGCGAATCGGATGATAAGCAAGCATTACTTATTCAACCAATAGAACCTAATAAATATTATAAACCAAATGCACCTTTCAATCTAACTGCTATTAAAGCTGCTGCATCTAATGAAGTAGCTACCTCAAAAGCATTTAGTGATATTGCAACTCGTAGGCAAAAAATAGAAGCCAACAAGCAACTGAAAGATGTGTCGTTACTTTTATCAGATGCCATTCAATTGCGAAAAGCAAATACTACTTTAGATGATGCAGACGATGATGCTGAGCCTGCAAAAGACAATGCGAATGTGCCTTTCGCCATTATTAACCATGCTTTCGAGACCAAACGCTTAGAGGCTGATAGCAATCAAAAAACAATGAACGATGGCTGGAAATCTTATTTGCTTTCTGACCCATATTTACAAACTGTTTATAAACTATTACTACTACTAAAGTAAGTAAGCCTATGCCTTGTGCGGCTAATACAGTACATTGCAACGGCTAAAATACCCCGCTAGTGTTTAAAGAAATTATCATTGCCATACAAGCCTATTTTACGGCGCATCAATTTATAAAAAAGCACAAGCTTTGGAAATGGATTTTGATTCCAGGCATTATTTATACCATTTTATTCATGGTAAGCATGTATTATTTTGGCAAAACCAGTAATAATTTTATCGAGTTTTTAAGCCTTAAAACAGGCCTAAAAGTTTGGCTAGATAAAATTAATAATGGCTTTCTTGGCTTTTTATTTACGCTTGGTAGCCTCATGCTATGGATGGCCATGATGTTATTTTATTTCTCATTATTCAAGTATTTTTTTCTCATCGTAGGCTCACCAGTATTTGCATTTTTAAGTGAAAAAACAGAAGCTATTTTAGAAGGTAAAGCTTATCCATTTAGTTTTTTGCAACTCACTAAAGACATCATTCGTGCTATTCGCATTGCAGGTCGAAACGCTTTGTGGCAAACGGTTTACAGCTTTTCTATTTTAATTATCAGCATCATTCCTATAGCAGGTTGGCTAATGCCTGTAATGGCTTTATTGGTTGAATGTTACTATTATGGTTTCTCAATGATTGACTATAGTATGGAACGAAATAAAAAATCTGCCGCAGAAAGTATTGCTTATGTTGGGTCGCACAAAGGCTTGGCCATTGGCAATGGATTGGTATTTTATATGATGCATTTTGTACCATTTATTGGTTGGGTGCTAGCGCCAGCTTATTCCGTAATTGCTGCCACTTTAAGCATTATTGCAGTAAAAGAAAAGCAAATTGTTTTTGTTAACCAGCAGAAGTAATGCTATGTAGCTGTTGTTGTAGCTTGTCCGCCGTGGCGGATCACTCACTTGTACGTTCTTATCGCTATGCAGCTTTGCCCGCATTGTAGGTATTTCACACAAAGCAACAAAGAAGGCAAAGCACACAAAGGTTGTTATGCTGTCGAATGAATCCTCTCGCCGTTGTTGTGTCTTTGACCAACAACCAAAAATCCCTTGACAATAACTTCTGTGGCAAAAAAATTGTGGCAAATTAAAATGCCACAGAAAAAATGCGACAACTTTGTGACAAAAAATGTGTGATAAATAAATTTGTCACAAAATAAATGTCACACTTGTTTGTTTAATTAAACCACTAAAATGCTCCGTGCAAACTTTTAAAAAGTATTTTGAGATTTATTTGAAATACGAGGTAACAATGGCGACAATGTAAATTTCAAGTAAGTATATTTTAGGTAGTGTCAATGCGTAATAGCGAAATCATAGCGTAATTTGTATTGGCACAATTACAATTAAGAGTTGCACCAATGTAAGGGTTGTACATTATTTTACACCGACAAACAATAACACGTTATGAAAGACAGAAAAAAGGAATATTTCATTTCAGTGTATGCACTTGTAATCAGCATCATTGTAATAATACTTTTGACTTTTTTTATTGTTTCTATAATTTATGGGTTGTTAGTGGTAGACTTTACAATTTTTATGTTTGGCTGTATGATCGTTAGCTTAGTTATGCTTTGGGTACTTATTGAGTCTATCCAAAACCTATATAAATTCAGTAGATTATACTTTAAGGATATACCAGCGTTAATCTTGACAGCAGACACATTAATTGACAATATTAATAATCAGATTTACAGTTGGGCTGAGATCAAAAACATAACAAAGGAATCAACTCAAAGTAGGACAGGTACTAATTTTATTGCAATTTCTCTAGTTGGCTCAGATGAATGTATAAGTAAAATAACAAATTCTTACAGAAGACTAATTGCAAGAATTAATGAAAGGTATTTTAGAGGAGCATTTTCAATACAACCGAACTTAATCAAATGTAAAAATAACGAGCTCTTTGACGACCTGACGCAATATTTCCTTGCTGTTCTAGATGTTGGCGAAGCGCATCTCGAATGCTAGATAAACAGAATTTTAAAAGCGCTACAACAAAAATCTTCGCAATTGTTGCAAACATTCGTGTTATTCGTGTAATAATTTCATCCCGATACTTATCGGTTCGTGTAATCAAAATTTATGTCAAAAGGAACTGTTTATTTAATACCTACTTTTTTGCATGAGGATGCGTTAGATGTTTTGCCAGCCTATTTGCTAGATGCGGTTAAAAACTGTTCTGTGTTCTTTGTAGAGAATGAAAAATCTGCCCGTAGATATTTAAAAAAACTATGGCGAGAAATGGTGATAGACGACCAGCAATGGTTTACTATTCACAAAGCTGAAACAGAGGTACAGCAAGCGTTTAAGCAATTATTATTACAAGGTAAAAACATTGCCATCATTAGCGATGCAGGCTGCCCAGGCGTGGCCGATCCGGGACAAATATTGGTAAATGTGGCGCAGCAAAATGGTGCTGTGGTAAAGCCGTTGGTAGGTCCAAGTTCTATTTTATTAGCTTTAATGGCTAGCGGTATGAATGGTCAACAGTTTCAGTTTAATGGCTATTTACCAATAGATAATTTAGATAGAAAGAATGCCATTAAAAACTTAGAAAATTACTCAACTAAAAACAACTGTACGCAAATTTTTATAGAAACACCTTACCGCAACAATCAGTTAATTAAAGAAATGCTAGCTGCTTGTAAAGACACCACACAACTTTGTATAGCGGTAGATATCACAGCACCTTCAGAATCCATCCAAACCAAAACCATCGCACAATGGAAAAAAGAAACGGTTGATATTCATAAACGGCTGGCTATTTTTTTACTAATGGCTTAATTATAATTTTATAATTGGATATTACACAAATAATCAGTGAAATCATTCTAATCATTTTAATCAGTGGTATATATTTGCCAATCAACATCTTAAAACATCATGCAAGATATTCGTAATAACTGGACACTTTTCGAAATTCAAGAGATATATAACTCGCCTTTATTAGAGTTAGTTTTTAATGCCGCTACTTTACATAGAAAATATAACGATACTGCAGAAGTACAAGTTTGTACTCTGTTAAGTATTAAAACTGGTGGTTGTAGTGAGGATTGTTCTTATTGCCCTCAGGCTGCACGTTACAGTACTGGTGTAGATGTACAAGCGTTAATGAAAAAAGAAGATGTGCTTGGCTATGCACAAAAAGCAAAAGATGCTGGTAGCACACGTTTTTGCATGGGTGCAGCTTGGCGTGAAGTGCGCGACAATCGTGACTTTGAGCGTGTATTAGATATGGTAAAAGGTGTAAACGAATTAGGCATGGAAGTTTGTTGCACTTTGGGTATGCTTACCGAAAGTCAGGCTGAAAGATTAGCAGAAGCTGGTTTGTATGCTTACAACCACAACTTAGATACCAGTAAAGAACATTATAGCGAAATCATTACCACACGTACTTACGATGATCGCTTACAAACATTAGACAATGTGCGTAAAGCAGGTGTTACAGTTTGTTGTGGCGGTATAATTGGCTTGGGCGAAACACATGAAGA
>JAYWCY010000042.1:0-6500 GCA_043780175.1 Chitinophagales bacterium | reverse complement strand
TCAAAACTCAATGTTACATCTACATTACTAGTACCGTTGGTTCTGTTAAGCAGCCAATACTCTGATGAACTTACATTATTTAGCCCACTACCCAAACTGGCAGTAGGATAATTACCATTCGGATTCGCAGCTTTATAACTGGCAGTAAAATGATCGTTACTGTTTGCAGGTGCCGACATACTTATAGGCGCATACCTGCCACCCATACCAGTAGGAAATGTAAATGCTTGATTACCAACTTTACGTACATTTCCATCAATATATCTATTAGCAGATGCACCACTGATAGTTGCATTATTAGCAATAATTAGATTGTTATTATTATTAGTAGTTAATAGGCCATTACTTAAAGTAAGTAGGTTACTCACAGTGATATCACCTCCTAAACTAACGCCCGATAAGTTGTTAATAGTAAGATTTTGCACGGTATTACTATTAGTAAAAGTAGCAGCTGGTAGTATTTGAGGTAAAGTACCATTCATAGCGATAGTACCCAATGTAGCAGCAAAAGCATTACCCAAATTATTAATAAAACCGCCTATCTGTAAGGTACTATTTGTAACTGTTAGTGCTGCACCATTATAAAGTGTCAAATTATATAATGGTGATATGCCTGCACTAATTATTGGTTGATTGGTACTTACATTTGGTATCAATACTTCGTCTGAATTGATAGGTACTAAGCCAGTAGACCAATTAGTGGCTGTTGTCCATGCACTATTAGATAAACCCGTCCAAGTATCAGTCGCATTAACTGTAGTATTCACCATTGTAACGGATGCATTTAAACTCAATGCTCTACCGTTTAATACCGTTTGTACAGCATTACCAGCAGTTGAAAAAGTAATAGCGGAATAGGCAATAATGGTACCTACCATTGTACCTCCACCTGCGCCATTAATAGTTGCTGCGCTACCTACATACCAGAATACATTGCGTGGTAATCCACCATTAATCATCTTTACACTTCTTGCGCCAGTTGGCCCAGGAATACCTACCGTTAACGCAGCAGCTGTTTGAAAAACCCACACCGCATCAGGATTACCTTGTGCATCCAATGTTAAATCTACATTACTTATTTTAAATGTTGTTGCTTTATAAACACCAGGAGATAATGTTAAACCGCCCAATTCGCCAGCCCCAGGATCAATGCCGCCCGGCTGTGATGCAGGCGAAATATTATTGTAAGCAGTATTAGCGTCGGCTAAGGTTTTAGTAGCAAATGCAAAACTTGTAGCTGTACCGGGTGCTGGTACATTGGCGTATATACCGCCTGTAACATTTGCTACAGCAAGGCCCGTTTCGCCGTAAACAGCACCAGTAACGCCATCATGAAAGCCAATAACGGTAGTTGCTGCTGCAACAGTACCTATGCTACCATGTGTAATAGTATTGGTTCCAGAGTTGGTAATGCCAGCATTGCCACCAAATACTGCAAAACTAGCCGCATTGCCTAAAACAGGAGAAACTGCAACTGGTGGCTGTGCAAATGCCATGGATGAACACAATGCACCTATAGCACAAAGTAGCTGTCGCTTGGTTGTGAAAAATTGGTTTGTGTGTTTTAATGTAAAGTGAAGTTGTTTCATGATAATTACTGTTTAATGATAAACACCTATCATAAACAATCATCATGCCGTATGTCAAAATACACATAAAGTAGTAAATACGCACGTATATATTATAACTATTTTTTTAGACTACTCTTATATGTTTGCCTTGTGATTAAGTATGTCTCATCATTCTCAATTTTCACAATTACATCAACTATTTTAGTAATTTCACAATGCAAGCCACCTAAACGAGAAATACATTACAAAAAAAGCAGGAAGCTATTGCTTCCTGCTAATTAATATAAATGATTATATCTGAAATAGATAGACTACTAGAATTTACTCTTCATCATCAAAGCTCATCGCTTCTCTTGTTGCAGATAAGACTTCATATTCTTCTTTGCTACCAACAATCATATTGTCAAACTCACGCTGACCAGTACCGGCAGGTATTAAGTGACCAGTAATGACGTTCTCTTTCAAGCCAAGCATATAATCGGCCTTACCTTGTATAGCCGCAGTACTTAATACCTTAGTTGTTTCTTGGAAAGACGCTGCTGAGATCCAGCTTTGTACACCTAGAGACGCTTTGGTAATACCTAATAATACTGGTTGTGCAGTTGCAGGTCTTGCATCACGTACTTCCACTAACTTTTTATCAGCACGACGTAAAATTGAGTTTTCTTCTCTTAACTCGCGTAAAGTCACAATCTGACCAGCTCTAAATTTGGTACTTTCACCAGATTCAGTTACTACTTTTTTATCGTAAACTCTATCATTCTCGTCAATAAAATCAAACCTGTCTTCTAAATCTTCTTCTAAGAATTTAGTATCACCAGCATCAACAATCTCAACTTTTTTCATCATTTGTCTAACGATTACTTCAACGTGCTTATCATTAATACGCACACCTTGTAAACGATACACTTCCTGAATTTCATTTACCACATACTCTTGTACTGCAAATGGGCCACGGATTGTTAAGATATCCGCTGGCGCAATTTGACCATCAGATAATGGCGCACCTGCTTTTACGAAATCTGCATCTTGTACTAGAATTTGACGAGACAATGGCACCAAGTATTTCTTAGTAACACCATCTTTACTTTCTACCGAAATTTCACGGTTACCACGTTTGATATTACCAAATGTAGCTACACCATCAATTTCACACACAACTGCAGGATTACCTGGATTTCTTGCCTCGAATAACTCAGTTACACGTGGCAAACCACCCGTGATATCTCTTAATTTACCAAGTACACGCGGTATTTTAACCAAAATTTGACCAGCTTTTACTTCATCACCCTCTTCAACAGCAATGTGGCTGCCTACAGGTAAATTGTAATGCTTGTGTTCTTTTCCATTAACAATAATGGTAGGAATTTTGGTTTTATCTTTTGTTTCAATAACAACTTTTTCACGGTGACCAGTTTGTTCATCACTTTCCTCACGGAAAGTTACACCATCTAAGATGCCATCAAACTGAACATTACCTGCATAATCTGCAACGATGACATTGTTAAATGGATCCCAAGTACAGATAGATTCACCTTTCTTAATTTGGTGACCATCTTTTACTTGTAATGTAGAACCATAAGGCACGTTATTGGTGATTAATAAACGATCATTTTTCACGTCCATAATTCTCACCTCACCAGTACGACCGATTACAATTTGAACCTTATTACCTTCTGCATTGATCGCAGTTACTGTACGTAAACCATCAAATTGAATGGTACCATCAAACTTAGCGTTCAATGAACTTTCAATAGAAGCACTACCAGCAACACCACCCACGTGGAAAGTACGTAACGTTAACTGTGTACCAGGCTCACCAATTGATTGTGCAGCAATGATACCTACTGCATCACCACGTTGTGCTAAATAACCTGTTGCCAAGTTTTTACCATAACATTTTACACATACACCACGCTTAGCCTCACATGTTAGTACAGAACGTATTTCTACAGTTTCTATACCAGCATCTTCAATCGCTACAGCAGTATCGTGACTGATTTCAACACCAGCAACAGCCAATATTTCATCATTTAAAGGATTGATAACATCATGCAATGATGTACGGCCTTCAATTCTATCAGCTAGATTTTCAATAACATCTTCATTATCTTTTAATGCAGAAGTCGCAATACCACGTAGTGTACCACAATCATCTTCAGCAATCACCACATCTTGTGCAACGTCAACCAAACGACGTGTTAAGTAACCGGCATCAGCTGTTTTCAAGGCAGTATCGGCCAAACCTTTACGAGCACCATGGGTAGAGATAAAGTAATCCAATACATTTAAGCCACCTTTAAAGTTACTCAAAATTGGATTTTCAATTACCTCACTACCTGATGAACCACTCTTACGAGGTTTTGCCATCAAACCACGAATACCAACTAACTGTTTAACCTGCGTTTTACTACCACGTGCACCAGAATCCAACATCATGTAAACTGAGTTGAAACCTTGTTTATCGGTAGCCATCTCTTTAATAAGAGATTCTGTAATACGCATATCCACTCTACCCCAAATATCAATTACCTGATTGTAACGCTCATTATTGGTAATTAGACCCATGTTGTAGTTTTCCCAAACCTCTTCAACATCGCTTTTAGCAGTTTCTAATAACTGTGCTTTCAATTCTGGAACCAACAAGTCATTTACACTGAAACTTAAACCACCGCGGAAGGCCATACGGAAACCGAGTGTTTTAATCTCATCTAAGAATTTAGCAGTTTTAGGAACATTGGTAATTTTAATAATATCACCAATGATTTCTCTCAAACTTTTCTTAGTTAATAATTGGTTTACAAAACCAACTTCTGCTGGTACAAATTGGTTAAATAATACACGACCAACAGTTGTATCCAATAATTTTTTTACCAATACACCTTTCTCACGCACCATTGTTCTTACCTTAATGTTAGCGTGTAAGTCTACAGCATTTTCATTATAAGCAATAATTACCTCTTCAAGGCTATAGAAAGCCATGCCTTGGCCTTTAATAGGTTCTTCTGGTGTAGATATTTTACCCTTGGTAATATAATACAAACCAAGTACCATGTCCTGAGAAGGAAGGGTGATTGGTGTACCATTTTGAGGATTCAAAATGTTATGAGAAGATAACATTAATAATTGGGCTTCCATAATGGCAGCGTGGCTTAAAGGCACGTGCACCGCCATTTGGTCACCATCAAAATCGGCATTAAAAGATGCTGTAACCAATGGGTGCAATTGGATCGCTTTACCTTCAATTAATTTTGGTTGGAAGGACTGGATAGATAAACGGTGCAATGTTGGGGCACGGTTTAATAATATCGGGTGACCTTTCAATATATTTTCAAGAATATCCCAAATAACAGCTTCTTTTTTGTCCACCAATTTCTTGGCAGATTTTACTGTTTTTACAATACCTCTTTCAATCAATTTTCTAATAACAAATGGCTTAAACAATTCCGCAGCCATATCTTTTGGTAACCCACATTCGTGCATTTTTAATTCTGGCCCAACTACAATTACAGAACGACCAGAGTAATCCACACGTTTACCCAATAAGTTTTGACGGAAACGTCCTTGCTTACCTTTTAATACATCGCTCAAAGATTTTAAAGCACGACCACCTTCAGCTTTAACAGCGTTTGATTTACGAGAGTTATCAAACAAACTATCAATCGCTTCTTGTAACATACGTTTTTCGTTACGTAAGATTACTTCTGGAGCTTTAATTTCTAATAAACGCTTTAAACGGTTGTTACGAATGATCACACGACGGTATAAATCGTTCAAATCAGATGAGGCAAAACGACCACCATCCAATGGTACTAACGGACGTAATTCTGGTGGAATAACTGGTATATATTGCATTACCATCCACTCAGGTTGATTAGCAATACGCTCAGAGCTATCTCTAAAACCTTCCACAACACTTAAACGCTTTAAGGCATCAGCTTTACGTTGTTGAGACGTTTCATTAGCCGCAGCATTACGTAATGAGAAGCTTAATTCATCTAAATCCAATCTAGCCAATAAACCTTGAACAGCCTCTGCACCCATTTTAGCAATGAATTTTTGAGGATCTTCATCAGGTAAATACTGATTATCTTTTGGTAACGTATCTAATAAATCTAAATATTCTTCTTCAGTTAATAAGTCACCTGGGGCAAAATTGTCTTTAATACCAGGTTGTAACACTACATAACGCTCGTAGTAAACGATGGTTTCTAATTTCTTAGAACTCATGCCTAATAAATATCCAATTTTGTTAGGTAAACTTTTAAAGTACCAAATGTGAACCACTGGTACTACTAATTTAATATGACCCAAACGCTCACGACGTACCTTCTTTTCAGTTACTTCTACACCACAACGGTCGCAAACAATACCTTTATAACGAATACGTTTGTACTTACCACAGGCACACTCGTAATCTTTTACCGGCCCAAAAATTCTTTCACAAAACAGACCATCACGCTCTGGTTTGTAGGTACGGTAGTTAATGGTTTCAGGCTTTAATACTTCACCAAAGCTTCTTTCTAAGATGCTGTCAGGAGAAGCCAAACTAATTGTAATTTGAGAAAAAGTTGATTTTGGACGATTGTCTCTTTTGATAGCCATATTACAAGTTGTAATTTTTATTTTACTAATTTCGACACTTCTTTTTTAAACACAGAAAGAACGATTCAATTGATTATAGCTTTTTAATTAAAACTATCTCCAATCGCTCCGTTCATCTTTCACTTTAAAATAGATGGATTGATTCAAAATCATTAAGACGGCAAAGGTAAGGATAGGAAAGTAAATAAAAAAGGAAAGTTTTTGTTTGTTTTTTCAAGTTCATACCCAATTTTTCAATAAAAAGAAAATTGTTTAGCCGATTCTCTATATTGCTTATTGCTCACTTTAGAAAAATTTAGATAATTCTCCATTTTTTACTTTCAA
>JAYWCY010000041.1:0-6380 GCA_043780175.1 Chitinophagales bacterium | reverse complement strand
GATCTATTTAAGGATTATCAGGAATTAAAGGCAGAAACACTCAGTTCTACCTGTTTTATAAATGATAGAAAAGGCGGGTTTATTAGTACCCAACTTCCTGAGGCCGTTCAATTTGCACCAGTATTTTCATTCGCTTCTTTGGGAAACACGAACTATTTGGCAGCAGGAAATTTTTACGGTGTTATACCTTACGAAGGGCGATATGATGCGTTAGCGCCAACCATTTTTTCTTATGCAAAAAAACAATCTACCTTTAGTATTGAAAGTGTATTGCCCGCTATTGATGGAGAAGTACGGGATGCCAAATGGATGACATGTGCTGGTGGTAGAAAAATGTTATTGATTGCAAGAAATAATGGCAATATCGTTTTTTTAAAGCCTACTAAACAAGAAAGCCCATTATGAAAACTAGTAGAATTATTATAGCCTCCCTATTTTTTTTGGCTTGTGGTAAAACCGGCACTACCACAACAACGCCGATAACGCCTGTTGTTTCAACAGTTAGTGTTACAAGTATTACACTGAATAGCCTGTCTTTTGATAATATAATATATGGTGCCAATATTTCATCATTACTCAAAATTCAATTTTCCCAACCAATCAATCAAAATACCGTTAATGCTATTAATCTAAAAGATGCAAATGGTACAGCAATAGCCATTACCACAAGTTTTCAAAATCACGATTCTTTGTTATTGGTACTACCAGCTTCTCCCTTAAAATATCTATCTAAATATTTTTTTACTATTACTAGTTCGTTGCAATCAGCTTCTGGCGGTAGCCTTACTACACCGCTAGATAAAAGTTTCTTCACGCAATTAGATTCAACGAACAAATTTCCAATTGTTAGCGATAGTTTATTATTAGATAAAATACAACAACAAACACTAAAGTATTTTGTAGATTTTAGTCACCCTGTAAGTGGGTTGGCAAGAGAGCGTAATACTTCAGGCGATATCGTAACCTTGGGTGGGTCAGGATTTGGTATTATGGCTATCGTAACTGGTATTAATAGAAATTTTATAAGCAGATCTCAGGGATTAACACAAGTACAAAGAATGGTTGGTTTTTTAAAAAATACAGCCCAGAAAGTACATGGGGCTTTTCCGCATTGGTTAAACGGTGCAACCGGGACTATCATACCATTTAGTACAAAAGACGATGGGGCAGACTTGGTAGAAACCTCTTATTTGATGCAAGGATTGCTAACTGCCAGGCAGTATTTTAGTGGTGCCAACACAGACGAAGTAAAACTACGTGCAGATATTAATATTTTGTGGAAAGGCGTTGAATGGGATTGGTTTAGGCAAAACAACCAAAACGTATTATACTGGCATTATAGTAATAATTATTTGTGGGATATGAATGTGAAAATACAAGGCTGGAACGAATGCCTAGTTACGTACGTGTTAGCGGCATCTTCTGCCACACACGCAATACCAGCTATCGTGTATACTAGTGGCTGGGCAGGTGGGTCTGGCTTTTTAAATGGTAATAGCTATTATGGCTATCAATTACCTTTAGGTCAGGCACAAGGCGGCCCCTTATTTTTTTCGCACTATTCTTTTTTGGGCATTAATCCAAACGGTTTAGTTGATGCTTATGCCAACTATACCACTCAAACTAAAAATCACACACTTATCAATTATAGTTACTGTGTGGCTAATCCACAAAATAATTATGGTTATAGTAATGCCTGTTGGGGATTAACGGCAAGTGATATTCAAAATGGCTATACTGCTAGCTCACCCACCAACGATGTTAGCGTAATTGCCCCAACAGCAGCTATTTCTTCTTTACCTTATACACCAATTGAATCCATGAGAGCTATAAAATTTTTCTATTATATTTTAGGTGATAAACTATGGGGAGATTATGGTTTTTATGATGCGTTTAGTTTAAAAAATACTTGGTTTGCTAACTCTACTTTGGCGATTGATCAAGGACCTATTATTGTCATGATCGAAAATTATCGTACTGGCTTATTATGGAATTTATTTACGAGTTGCCCAGAAGTAAAAACAGGTATGGTAAACCTCGGTTTTAAAGCGCCTTATTTGTAAATTAAACAATTAAAATAAATAGCACATAAATTAAAATTATAAAATATTATAATATGAAAAATATAAAGTTGCATCTTTTATTACTAATAATTGTGGTTGCTCTCCAAGCCAATTGTTCCAAACCGGGAGATACAACTGCAACCTCGCCAATAGTTCCACCTGTAACACCACCCCCAGTAGTTACGACTAACGACGTTGACTTTTGGCTAACCAAAGGCGACCAAACTGTGTTACTACAAAAGCAATCTACAGTACTCTCTTTTGGCACAAGTAGCAATAGTTATATTACCATAGATGTAGATTCTACGCAGCGTTACCAAACCATCGATGGATTTGGTTACACACTTACAGGTGGTAGTGCTTATCTTATCAATCAAATGAGCAGCACCGCAAAAGCCAATTTGTTGCAGGAAATATTTGGTTCTAGTAATACTTCTATTGCAGTGAATTATTTACGAATCAGTATTGGTGCATCCGATTTAAATACAAGCGCTTTTAGCTATGATGATGTGGCGGCAGGACAAACAGATATTAATTTAAGTAATTTTAGCCTCAATGCAGATAAGACAGATTTGATTCCTTTATTGAAAGACATTTTACTCATCAATCCTAAAATCAAAATCTTAGCGACACCATGGTCACCACCTATTTGGATGAAAGACAATAGTAGTTTTGTAGGTGGCAGCTTACAACCTGTTTATTACAATGTGTATGCCCAATATTTTGTAAAATATATACAGCAAATGAAGGCAGAAGGTATTACAATAGATGCCATTACTCCACAAAATGAGCCGCTAAATCCTAATAATAATCCAAGCCTTGTAATGACTGCCACCCAACAAGCTAACTTTATTAAAAACAATCTAGGACCAGCTTTTCAGACGGCAAATATTACCACAAAAATTATTGCGTATGATCATAATTGTGATCAGCCAAATTACCCAATAACAGTATTAACAGATACACAAGCAAAACCATTTGTAACTGGCTCGGCATTCCATTTATATGCTGGTGACATTAGCGCTTTGACCACAGTACATAATGCATTTCCTGATAAAGATGTCTATTTTACAGAACAATTTACCGCTTCTAGTGGTGATTTTGGAGGCGATTTAAAATGGCATTTAAAAAATGTAGTCATTGGTTCTATGCGCAACTGGAGCAAAAATGCACTAGAATGGAATCTTGCCAATGATCCCTCATATGGACCTCATACCAACGGTGGTTGTACTACTTGCAAAGGTGCTTTAACTATTAGTGGGTCAAATACTACGCACAATGTTGCTTTTTATATTATTGCGCACGCCTCTAAGTTTGTACCAGTAGGTTCTGTACGCATTGCAAGTAATACAAATGGCGCTATTCAAACAGTGGCATTTTTAACACCTGATAATAAAAAAGTACTAGTTACTGAAAATGATGGCGCAGATGCAGTATCGTTTAATATTAAATTCAATGGTAAATGGGTAACTACACAGCTTGCAGCTGGTGCCGTAGGGACTTATATCTGGTAAATAAAAAAATCAAAACACATATATGAAAAATAATATTATCACTTTATCATTACTGGTTTTGGTAGCCTGTAACCAGCCCACATCTTCTGATAAAACAATAACAAACAGCAAATCAACTGTTACCGAAGGTAAAAAATTGGTAGTGATCACTACAGCTGATAGTAGTAATCTGAAACTCTCTGCAACGGATACGGTCTCGTTTACAGATCTTGCCCAGCCAAAAGAAACACAGGTTTGTGTTTTCGTTGACCCTTCAAAAACTTTTCAAACTTTTTTGGGTATTGGGGCAGCATTAACAGATGCATCTGCTGAAACCTTTTCCAAATTATCTAAAGAGAAGCAAGAATTATTTATGCAATCTTATTATGATGTCAATAAAGGCATTGGTTATACGTTTGGTAGAACCAGCATTCATAGTAGCGATTTTTCGAGTAGTAGTTACACGTATATCACAGAGGGAGATAATGAATTAAAGTCCTTTAGCATTGATCACGATAAACAGTTTCGTATTCCTTTTATTAAACAAGCTATTGCCGCTGCTGGCGGTAAACTCACCTTGTTTGCAAGCCCTTGGAGTCCGCCAGCTTTTATGAAAACTAATAATGACCTATTGCACGGGGGAACATTAAAACCAGATTTTTATCAGCCATGGGCAAATTATTATACCAAATTTATAAAGGCCTATGAAAAAGAGGGGATTCCTATTTGGGGCATTACCGTACAAAATGAACCGATGGCTACCCAAAAATGGGAATCTTGCGTTTATACAGCCGAACAAGAGCGGGATTTTCTTAAAAACTATTTAGGTCCTACGATGCAAAAAGAAGGGCTCGGTGATAAAAAAATTATTGTTTGGGATCATAACCGCGATTTAATGTATCAACGTGCTAGTACCATTTTTGATGATCCTGAAGCAGCCAAATATGCATGGGGCATGGGGTTTCATTGGTATGAAAGCTGGAGCGGTGGTTCAGAAATGTATGATAATGTGGCTAGAGTGCATGAATCTTGGCCTGACAAAAACATCGTATTTACAGAAGGTTGTGCCGAAAGTTTTAAATCTGGCGGCTATTACAACTGGGCTTTGGGCGAAAGGTATGGCCGATCAATGATCAATGATTTTAATAATGGAACAGTAGGTTGGAGCGACTGGAACATTCTACTAGACGAAACTGGCGGCCCCAATCATGTACAAAATTTTTGTTTTGCACCTGTGCATGCCGATATCAAAACTGGTGAATTGATTTATACCAATGCGTATTATTATATTGGACATTTTTCTAAATTTATCCGGCCGGGTGCAAAACGCATCAGTAGTGTGGCTAGCAGAAGCCAATTACTAACTACGTCATTTAAAAACGAGGATGGGAGAATAGTCATTGTTGTGATGAACCAAGGTAATATAAAAACAAATTACAATGTATGTATTGGCAAAAAAGCGGCGCAGGTAATCATACTACCTCATGCTATTCAAACATTATTATTATAAAGCCAATAATCATTCGTGAAATAACGGTTTGTACATATGAAAAAACTATTATTATATATAACGTTTATAGAGATACTATTTTGCTTGTGCTCTTCCTCTATCGCACAAAAAATACAAAAGCATGTCCCTTTAACCAAGGT
This sequence comes from Chitinophagales bacterium, assembly GCA_043780175.1. Classification (GTDB taxonomy): domain Bacteria; phylum Bacteroidota; class Bacteroidia; order Chitinophagales; family Chitinophagaceae; genus Parasediminibacterium. Next base: position 1,174 of record JAYWCY010000041.1, on the reverse strand, counting down.
AGATAGGCCTACCAATTTATCCGATAGTGCTTTGTTAGATATTGTGCAAAAGCAAACATTTAACTATTTCTGGGACTTTGCGCACCCCGTAAGTGGTATGGCAAGAGAACGTAGTAATGTTGCTTTTAATTATGGTGAAGAAGTTGTCACAACAGGCGGTACTGGTTTTGGTGTGATGGCAACGATTGTTGCGACTGAGAGAAAATGGATTGGTAGAGATTCTGCAGCTAAACATTTGTTGAAACTGATTAATTTTTTATCAAAAGCAAATAGTTACCACGGTGTTTTCCCGCATTGGCTAAATGGCGCAACTGGTAAAACAATACCATTTAGCCGTAAAGATGATGGTGCCGATCTGGTAGAAACAGCGTATTTATTTCAAGGCTTGCTTTGTGCTCGACAATATTTTACTGGTATTAATACCACAGAAACAGAATTAAGAAACAGGATTAGCTGGTTATGGAATGATATAGAATGGAACTGGTTTACCAAAGGTGGCGAAGATGTCCTCTATTGGCATTGGAGTCCTAACAATGGCTGGGCTATGAATTTTCCTGTACGAGGCTATAATGAATGCTTGATTATGTACGTACTCGCAGCCAGTAGCGAGCAGTATCCAGTAAGCAAGACGGTGTACCATCGTGGTTGGGCGCAGAGTAACTTTTTTAAAAACGGCAAAATATTTTATGGCTTCAGGTTGCCACTAGGTTTCGATTACGGCGGTCCGTTATTTTTCTCGCAATATTCTTTTTTAGGCTTAGATCCTCATAGTCTAAAAGATAACTATGCAGATTATTGGGAACAAAACAAAAATCATACGCTTATTAACCATGCTTACTGTGTAGATAATCCTAAAGCGTTTAAAGGCTATGGTAGCAATTGTTGGGGGCTTACTGCCTCTGATACGTATAATGGTTATAATGCGTTTTCGCCAACTAATGACGAAGGTACCATTACCCCTACTGCAGCATTAAGTGCATTTCCTTATACACCCGATTATTCAATGAAAGCGTTAAGGCATTTTTACGATGATTTAGGTGATAAAATATGGAGTCAATATGGCTTTGTAGATGCATTTAATGAATCGAAAAACTGGTATGCTACATCGCATTTGGCCATCGACCAAGGACCTATTATTGTAATGATCGAAAATTACCGAACTGGCTTATTATGG
>JAYWCY010000040.1:0-2744 GCA_043780175.1 Chitinophagales bacterium | reverse complement strand
CTTATTGGCTTTAGTAACTAGTCATGACTACAAATGGCAAAAGCTGAATGATTCCACATATCTCTCAAGGTATAGCCTTAAAAGAATTCTCGACGTTCATAAATCAGCATATACTTATGAGATTGTACCGCATAAATATAGCAGAAAAGCATACGAAGCACTACTTAAAAATGTGGTACAGTAAGTGGATTTTAATCTCTTTGTTGCAGTGATAGATAGATATCTGTGCCTCCTCATCTAGCTCAAGTCTGTAGCATAGCAATGAGCATAGGCGACTTCATGTACTAGCTTGTTACTTGATGATACATTTGGTTTTATTTATAAATAAGTCAATTAGAGATGAGGGGCTTGTGCTAGTGCGCCATCTTCACTTCGGGTTGCTTTGCGAAGTAGCACAAAAAGCGAGAAAACCGAGAAATTGATGATTTTATAGGTTGCATGAAACCGCCCCGCCGTGCGGCGGGCGATTTTATGACCACAGAAAAGCTTCCGCCGATGCGGCGGACGATTTTACTGCTCACATGAAACCTTCCGCCGATACGGCGGGCGATTTTACGACCACAGAAAAGCATGCGCCGATGCGGCGGGCGGTTTTACTGCTCACATGAAGCCTTCCGCCGATGCGGCGGGCGATTTCACTGTTCACACGAAATAGTTTTTATTAGTATATTAGGCATTATAACATCTAGCGCAAGTCGGTAGCCTAGCAATGTGGATAGCCGACTTGTGCTGGTGCATTACTTGATGACAGATTTTTGGTTGTATTTTATAAATAAGCCAATCACAGGCTAAAGCCTGCGAGGATGAGCGCATCTATAAAAAAATCACCTCTAATCAACACTGCTTTAGTAAATTGCAGTAATAAATTTTGCAGATTATGTCTCATTCAGCAATTACTATTAATTTAAGCTTTCAACAACTTTTAGATGCCGTTAAGAAACTGCAACCATCTGAAAAACTACAGTTGAATGAAGTATTGTGGAATGAAGATGCGATCATACCAACCGAACATCAGCAAATAGTATTGGATAGAATTGCAAAAGCAAGAACAAACCCGGAAAGATTGGTTGATTGGACAACTGCATCAAAAGGTTTGTAATGGAAACTAAGCCATTTACTATTAAAATTGACATAGAAGCCATAATGGATATTGAGGATGCCGCATTATGGTATAATAAGCAATCTGAGAATTTAGGTAACCGTTTTAAGCAGCAGGTTAAAAAAACAGGTTGATTCGTTAGCGATACAGGCACTGAACTATGGAAAAAGATATGCCGATGTACGTTGTATGTTGATTTATAAATTTCCGTTTCTGTTACATTTCACTATTGACGAAACAGACCATGTGGTTCAAATTTTTGCAGTGCTTCATACAAGTAGACATCCAAAAATTTGGTTACAAAGAAAGGAGAAACCATAAGTGGATTTCTGCTTCATTCAAAAGCAATTACTCTTTTAACCCACTACCCTTCTACAAATTATACTTCTTAGCCAACAACCCACTTAGCCCGTAAGTAATTAAAATAATACTTACAGAGCTGATGGGCATTAAAATGGCAGCTACCAGTGGTGATAGTGTGCCGAGCAAAGCAAAGTAGAGGCCTACGATATTGTACAAAAGCGATAGTATAAAACTTGCAATAATTATTTTTTTACTGCCTTTGGCAAAGCTAATAAACTGCGGTAGCCTTGCAAACTGTGTGGCATCTAAAATACCATCAGAGGCTGGCGTAAAATTGTTATTGCCTTCGGTAATGGCTATGCCTACATGGCTTTGTTTTAAAGCACCAGCATCATTTAGCCCATCACCTATCATCAACACGTTCTCTTTTTTTTCGGTTTGCAAATATTGTATATAAGCCAGTTTGTCATCAGGTATTTGGTTAAATAAAATGGTATTGTCTTCACCTAAAATAGCTTGCAGATTTTGTAGTTCTGCATTATTGTCGCCACTAATAATTGATACGGAAAAGCTTGTTTTTAATGATTGTAGTAAGGCTTTTAGCCCTGAGCGATACCTATTAATAATAGAAAAATGCCCAACAATATTGTTGTCTATTTTTATAAACAAGGTAGCCCCATCGTAGTGTTTATCACCTGCATATTGTACAAAATTAGCTGAACCTAACAGTATATGCCTATCATTCATCCAGCCTTCTATGCCTTTGCCCACCACGTTTTTAAAATGTGCCACTGGCTGATGCTTGGTAATATGATAATAATCAAATACCGCTTTACTTAAAGGATGGTTTGATTGCGCCAATAAAGAAGCCACGGCCAGCTCGTTATCGGAAGATAATTTATACCCAGTATAGCTGACAGCTACTTGTTTGTTTTGGGTTAATGTACCAGTTTTATCAAATACAATATGGGTGACCCTTGCTAGGTGTTCTATTACATCGGGGTGACGGAAATAGCATTTGTTACGGGTTAAAATACGTAAAATATTGCCATTGGTAAAGGTTGATGATAGCAACAAAACGCAGGGACAAGCTACTATTAATACAGTGGTTAAAGCGTTCCACATCAGTTGTGGCTGACCTTGCAAATACCAATATGTAGCAGCCATACCGCTTAAACTAAGTAATACAACTGTGAAATTTTTGCTTACCGTATCAATAAAAGAAGGCCGTTGTTTTTGGCTTTTAAACACATCTTTATTCCATAAGCTGGTAAGGTAACTTTGGGCGACTTCTTTTACCACCATCAGTTCTAATTTTTCACCCAATTGCTTACCCCCAGCA
>JAYWCY010000039.1:0-13358 GCA_043780175.1 Chitinophagales bacterium | reverse complement strand
TGTAATAGTGTTATAAATTTAGCCAAACTATCCGTGTAATTTGGGCTTCTAAACATCCTATCGTGCGATAATATTACTACATGATTTTTAGTAAACAATCTACCACGTTTTACCAATGCACTATCCACAATATCTACCATGCGTTGCGGCTTTTGCACAGGATTTGCAGTTTTATGGTTAAAGCTCCATTCAACATCCCAACCAATGACATTGTAACCAGCACTATCCAATAAAATGCAAGTGCTATCTACCAAGTGCGATGCTCTAAGTGTATCTTTTAATACCCAAGCACTATTCCCTGGTAATCGAATAATTTTATAAGGTACATGTAATGTTTTTTGTGCCAATAAAAAGTCCTCCCTAGCCATTTCTGGATGGTGGTAAAAATATTGGTAATGCCCATTGGCATGGGTGGTACTGTGATTACAAAGCAAAAATTGGGGGTACGATTCTCTAATTTCTGATACAATTTCTTTGGTTTTGGTACTATTTGCATGCTCGCCTACCATAAAAAATGTCGCTTTTACCCCCAATTGCTTGCACAATTGAAAACAAGCCTCAGTGCCATTCTGTGGCCCATCATCAAAGGTTAAATAAATATAATTTTTTGTGGTATCGTAAACGAAAGGCTTCTGCTGAAACTTATCTACTTTAGGCTTTATATTTTTAACTGTATCTTTTACCACCCTTGCAGCAGAAGTATTACTTTGGCAACTCATACACCAAAAATATAATATTACAGCAAAAGTTGGTATCATGAATTTTTTTATAACCATTGGTAAATATTAAAGTGCAAATATATAGCGGTACAAGAGTAGTATTTTGTTTAACCTTATCATTAATACGCTTTTAATTTATTTGTCGGAAATAGAAATTTGCTTTTATAACAATGTTGCAACTATTAACTTTGCAGCCTATTTAAAAAGTAGACTTTCTCATAATCGGTCGTGATAACACGCATGGACCATATATTTTTAGGATGAATACACACGAAGAAGTTTTACAAGACGTTGTAATAAAATTTGCAGGCGATAGTGGTGATGGTATGCAATTAACAGGTCAGCAGTTTACCAATAATACCGCTTTGTTGGGTATTGATTTAGCCACTTTTCCAGATTTCCCAGCGGAAATCCGTGCCCCAATAGGTACTGTACCGGGTGTGAGTGGTTTTCAAGTACATTTCTCAAGTAATCAGGTGTTTACACCTGGTGATATTTGTGATGTATTGGTAATTATGAACGCAGCAGCATTAAAAGTAAATTTAAAAAGCATTAAACCCGGCGGTAGAATTATTGCCAATATTGAAGGCTTTGACAACAGAAATTTACGATTAGCCAATTACCCTGAAGGTATTAATCCATTAGAAGATGGCAGCTTGGATAGTTACGAATTGATAAAAATAGATGTTACCAAATTAACGCGTGAAGCGCTAAAAGATTTTACCGATTTAGGTACCAAAGAACGTGACCGTGCTAAAAACATGTTTGTTCTTGGTTTCATTTATTGGATGTATAATAGAAAATTAGACAATACGATTGATTTTCTTGAAGAAAAGTTTGGTAAAAAAGAAACGATACTTAAAAGCAATATTAGGGTATTGCAAGCTGGGTACAACTATGGCGATACTACCGAAGCTTTTACGACTAGATATACTGTAGAAAAAGCTAAAATGAAGCCAGGTTCATATCGCAGTATTATGGGTAATCAGGCTTTATCATATGGGCTAATTGCTGCTAGCGAAAAAAGTGGCTTACCTATATTTCTTGGTACATATCCTATTACGCCAGCATCAGATATTTTACATGAATTAAGTAAGTATAAAAGTTTTGGCATTCGCACATTTCAGGCAGAAGATGAAATTGCAGGTATTACCGCAGCCATTGGCGCAAGCTATGGTGGCAGCATTGGTATTACTACTACAAGTGGCCCAGGCATGGCACTTAAAACTGAAGCAATGGGCTTGGCAGTAATGTTAGAAATTCCTCTAATTATTATCAATATCCAACGTGGTGGCCCTTCTACTGGCTTACCTACCAAAACCGAGCAAAGCGATTTAATGCAAGCTTACTATGGTAGAAACGGTGAATGTCCTATGCCAATTATTGCATCGTCTACACCAAGCGATTGCTTTGATGTGGCTTTTGAAGCGGTCCGTATTTCGTTGCAGCACATGACGCCGGTTATCTTATTAAGCGATGGTTATATTGCGAATGGTGCCGAACCTTGGCGTTTTCCTCAATCAGCAGATTTACCAAAAATTGATGTGAGCTTCAAAACGTCTTTGAGTGAAGGCGAGGATAAATTTTTACCTTACAAAAGAGATGAAAAATTTGTACGTCCTTGGGCTGTACCTGGTACTGCTGGTTTTGAACACCGCATTGGTGGCTTAGAAAAACAAGATGTAACCGGTAATATTAGCTACGATGCTGATAATCATCAACACATGGTTAAAATTCGTCAGGCTAAAGTAGATATAATAGCTAATTATATCCCTGAACAAAAAATTGAATGTGGACCAGAAAAAGGTAAAGTATTGATTTTAGGTTGGGGCAGTACTTTTGGTGCTATTAAAAGCGCTGTGTTAGATTTAAATGCCATGGGTCACGCAGTTAGCCATGCACATATACGTTACATGCGTCCTTTTCCTAAAAACTTAGGCGATATTATTAAAAACTTCGACCACGTGTTAATTCCCGAAATTAACAATGGTCAGTTGGTAAAAATTATTCGTGATCAATATCTAGTAGATGCAAAAGCCTATAATAAAATTATGGGTATCCCTATCACCAAAGGCGAATTAATTGATGAGGTTTTAAAAATGATTTAAGCAGAAAACATGTATAAAATAGCTCTGACAATTATTGTGATAATACTGGTATAGCTGATTATTGACGCATTTTTATACTATTATATGTAAATATTAGAATACATTTTAAAAAGGCATTACCATTTGGTGATGCCTTTTTACCTTCTAAGCAAAAAAGTAAATAAAATATTTGCAACAACGTTGTAATTAATTGCTCTTCTCTATATTTGCAACAACGTATCAAAAATAGAAGCATGAGAAAAATTATTTACCTCGTTTTGATCGCACTTGTAGCAGTGCACTTTACAGCATTTGGGCAAAATGGGTTTCAACCAAGTCGTATTATTGCCTTAACTACCTCTTTATCTGGCAAGGTTACAGATATTGCTGGCAAGCCAGTGGAAGGTGCAACCGTATATATAATTGATTTAAAATTGGGTGCAACTACCAACGCCTCTGGTGCATATCAATTCAATAACTTGCCAAGCGGTAGTTATTTGATAGAGGTAAAAAGTATCGGCTTCAAACCCTTCTCTCAAAATATCGTTTTAAGTAATAGCACTACGCAAGATTTTCAGTTGATAGAAAGCTTCACAGAGATTGGCGATATTGTGGTAACAGGTGTTTCAAAAGCTACACTCATTAAAAGAAATCCGGTACCAATTGTATCTGTTAGCCACGATTATTTAACCACCAATTTATTTACAAACGCTATTGATGGCATTGCAAAAATACCCGGTGTTCGTGCAGTTACAACTGGGCCAAATGTATCTAAACCGTTTATACGTGGGCTTGGCTACAACCGCATTTTAAGTTTGTACGATGGCATAAGGCAAGAGGGCCAACAATGGGGTGATGAACATGGTATTGAAGTAGATCAATATGGTATTGATAAAATTGAAATTATTAAGGGGCCAGCCAGTTTAAGTTATGGGTCAGATGCCTTGGCAGGTGTTGTAAATATGATACCTACACAACCTGCACCTGAAGGTAAGATGATTGGTGATATCGTGCTAGACTATCAAACAAATAATAGATTTTTTGGCGGCTCTACCATGCTGGGCGGTACAAAAAAAGGTATTGAATATATGGCAAGATTGTCACACAAGCAAGCCACCAACTATCAAAATAAATATGACGGCCGTGTGTTTGGTACAGGTTTTAACGAAACCGATGCGAATGTATCAATAGGTATCCACCGTAAATGGGGCTATTCGCACATTAATTTTATTTTGTATGATAATTTGCAGGAAATTCCTGACGGCAGCAGAGATAGTGCCACACATAAATTTACAAGACGGATAACCGAAATTGATACTGTTAGGCAAATTGTGTCAGATGCAGATTTAAAAAGTTATAACATAGAAAAAGTGCACCAGCACGTACAACATTATCGCGTGTACTGGAGTAATAATTTTGCAGTTGGCGATGGCAATCATTTGGCTGTAAACCTTGGCTACCAACAAAGTGTAAGGCGAGAATTTAGCCATCCAGAATTAGCTAGTATTCCTGGTTTATACCTGCAACTCAAATCGTTCACTTACGACGTAAAATATTCGTTTAGGGAGTTTAATAATTGGAATATTACTATGGGTATTAATGGAATGTACCAACAAAATACAGCCACTAACGGTACAGAATTTATTATACCAAATTACCACCAGTTTGATATTGGTCCTTTTATCACTGCAAAAAAATCTTATGGCAAACTAGATATTGCTGGCGGCATCCGCTACGATATACGCTCATTTAAAAACGATGCGATGTATACCAAGGTCAATTCTATTACAGGTTTTGATATGCCAGTGTATGGCAAGGATACCATTGGTGCAGACAATCCATTTTCTAATTATGCAAAAACCTTCTCTGGTTTTTCTGGTAGTGCTGGCGCCACCTATAATTTCTCTGAAAAATTTTCTATGAAATTTAATGTTGGTAGGGGTTTCAGGGCACCAAATATTTCTGAAATATCGGCAAATGGCGTACATCCTGGTACTAATTTCTACCAAATAGGTAATGCAGATTTTAAACCAGAATTTAACTTACAAGAAGATATTGGATTTGTTTTCACTTCAAAATATGTAAATATAGAGTTGAGTTTATTTACAAATTACATTAATAATTATATCTATAACCAAAAACTATTAAGCTATACCGGTTCTGATTCTGTAACTATTGCAAATACTCCGCAAACATTTAAGTTCCAATCGTCAAGGGCTAATTTATATGGTGGTGAATTTAATTTTGATTTTCATCCCATAAAACAACTACATTTTGAAAATAGTATATCCATTGTGTATGGCGATAATAAAGGGGTTAAGGACGGCAAGCCGATTGCAAGCAATGAAAAATATCTGCCATTTATTCCGCCAACGCATGGCATTTCTGAATTACGATATGATTTTAATTTAAAAAATGCTCATATAATTAAAGGCTTTATAAAGGTAGAAGCCGAGTTTTATGCGACACAAAACAGAGCTTATATTGCCTATAATACAGAAACAGCAACGCCAGGTTACACCTTGTTTAATGCAGGATTTGGCGGTACATTTACCAATAAAACAAAGAAGCCACTATTTAGTCTGTATATAATGGGCAATAATTTATTTGATGTGGCCTATCAAGACCACTTAAGTAGGTTGAAATATTTTATATCTTATCCTAATCCTAAAACTGGTGTAGATGGCATTTATAATTTGGGAAGAAATATTTCTTTGAAACTTGATTTCCCTTTAAATTTTTAATCCAAAAGAGAAACTATTAAAAATATTGTAACAAGTTTTTTTTACTTTTTTAGCCATCGGCAATTTGCTGATGGCTTTTTTTGTATCTTGCTTTCATGGATATAACGATTAATACTCCTGCCTTGCTTTTTCCTGCTATTAGCTTAATTATGCTGGCTTATACCAATCGTTTTTTAGCCCTTTCTAGTCGCATTAGACAATTACACGATAAATATTCGGCTGATACGCAGCAAAAACAAATTATTCATGGGCAAATAAAAAACCTACGTTACCGTTTGAAACTTATTAAGAATATGCAAGCATTGGGCGTCACCACTTTTTTAGGCTGCCTTTTATGTATGTACTTCATTTATACCGAACATTTTGAAATTGCAAGATGGATTTTCGCTATTAGTTTATTACTCTTTTCGTGCTCATTGGCATTATCATTACTAGAAATTCAATTAAGCACCAAAGCATTAGAACTTGAGTTAAGCGATATGGAAGGTCTTGAAGATCCTACAGTGTTGCAATACCTAAAAAAGAAATTTGATAGAGATAAAGACTAGCGCAAACATTTGCGGTGTACATTTTACACAACAATTTGTCAAAACATAATGCTTCGTTAAGGATTTCCCGTTTACTTTGTACAACGAATGTTTCGCCAAATTGCTACCATATTACTGTTATGCCTATTTGTATTCAACATTGTTGGGTATAGAATTTTGGTGAATATATCGCTAGCAACAGCCGATACGCAACTTCAAGTTGCTTTAGATAATAACACATATCACCAAGCAGATTTATTTCTTGTAAAAATCCCCATCAACTTACCCTATCAAACCAATTGGAAAGGGTATGAACGTGTAGATGGAGAAGTCACTGTTGCTGGTGAAACTTACAAATATGTTCAACGTAAGGTAGAAAATGATACTATGTATTTGCAATGCATTCGCCATACAGAAAAAAATAATATCCAACAAAAAGCGAACGATTATTTTGGCAAATCAACCGATGTAGCCAATACCAATACTTCTAAAAAATCTTCCACTAACACTGTTAAGTATTCGGTAGATGATTTTGTGTACAATCATACCGAATGGCAAGCGTTGATAATTATCAATATAAACTCATTTATTACACAACCTAATGCTACATTAGGTTCCAGCCATTTACAACAATTAATAAGGCCACCACAGGCATAGTGTATTTATGAAATACATATGATAATTCCTTATTAAATGCCGAAAAAGTTTCGGCTTGTTTTCTGTTGTTATAAATCTAAAAGATGAAATTTTTTGCTCTATGCCTTTGTGCTATTGTGTGCCTATTTGCTTGTAAGCCAAATACTGACTATAAAGGCTATTTACATAACCCACAATTATTTTCTAATACAGTACACGAATTAAATAGTGTCGTAATGGGTAATAATTTTCCACCCATGATTGCTGCACGTAATTATACGTACGCGGCCATTGCAGCTTATGAAATTGTTGCGGCTGGGTATCCTACTAAATATCAATCGCTGGTAAATCAGATTCACGATTTAAAATTAGTTGCCAAGCCAGATACAACCGAACCGATAGATTATGAATTGGCAGCATTTTTAGCTTATGTAAAAGTGGGTGAAGCGGTTACATTTCCTGAGGGAAGTATGCAGCTATATAGAGATAGTATTTTGAAAGTTGCTAGAGACAAAGGTTTACCAAAAGATATCGAAACTGCCTCGCAAACTTTTGCAGATAGTATGAGTATGAGTATTATTCGCTGGAGCAAAAAAGACAATTACGCTCAAACACGTAGTGCTGAAAAATACACCGTAAAAGATGCGCCAGGCCGTTGGGTACCTACACCACCTATGTACGCGCAAGCTGCAGAGCCACATTGGATGGAAATAAGAACCTTAGCCATTGATAGCGCTACACAATTTATTGCGCCACCACCAATTGCATTTGATGTTACAAATAAAAAAAGTGCTTATTACCAACAAGTGATAGCCCTAAAGCATGCAGTAGATAGCCTTACCGACGAGCAAAAGCACATAGCTGAATTTTGGGATGATAATCCCTTCAAACTCAATGTTTCCGGACATTTAATGTTTGCCACAAAAAAGTTTTCACCCTCGGGCCATTGGATGAGTGTGATAGGTATTGCTGCAAAAACTGCTAAGGTAGATTATGCCAATACAGTATTTGCTTATGCCAAAACATCTATCGCTTTATTTGATGCCTTTATCCAATGCTGGTATGCTAAATATACTTACAATACAGTACGCCCAGAAACAGTCATCAATAAATACATCGATCCAGAGTGGAGACCCTATTTACAAACACCTGCATTTCCTGAATATACGTGTGGTCATTCAACTATTTCATCTGCAGCTGCAGAAGCCTTAACGGATGTATTTGGTGACAACTTTGCATATACAGATAGCACAGAGCTTGAATTTGGTATTAAAAACAGGAGTTTTAAATCTTTTAGAGACGCAGCATTAGAAAACAATATGGCCAGATTTTATGGTGGTATCCACTTTCATCCTTCCTGTATTATAAGTACTGAAATGGGTAAAAACGTAGGGCAGTTTGTTGCACAAAAATTAAAAATGAAAAAGTAAATCTACAATAGCTAAATAATTTAGACTCAATTTATTTAGCCCTCTACAACTCTGGCGACCACTTTTTTTTGACTTCTAAATTAAACCTTACAAGGCTTCAATATTGGCTTAAACGTTTATTTAAGCATTACGAATGCTTCCAAAAAAATATGTTTTACTTTAAACACAAAAATCATGAAAAAAATTATAATCATACTTTTTACAATAATTACTTTAAACAATCAATTACAAGCACAAGGCTGCGTAGCCATACGTGGTGTGGGTGGCATGTGCATGCTTGGTAGTATGCAAGCAGATACTACTAAATGGCAGTTGAGTATCAACAACCGCTACTTTAATTCTTACAAACATTTTGTAGGTACAGAAGAGCAAAAACAACGTGTAGAACTTGGCACACAGGTGATTAATCATGCTTACACTGCAGATATTTCTATTACTAAAAAACTAAATAGTAGGTGGTCTTTAAGTTTTAATCTGCCCATTAATTCTAACACACGTTCTTCTTTGTATGAGCATGGTGGCAAAGAGCGCCATACCACATCATCATTTGGTGTAGGTGATGTACGCTTTACAGTTTATAGAATGCTATTAAACCCAGCTACGTCACATAAAGGCAATATTCAATTGGGCTTAGGGTTGAAACTACCAACGGGCGATTATAAATACCAAGACTATTTTTATACTACAACGCCAGGGGTACGCGTATATGGTCCAGTAGATCAATCTATTCAATTAGGCGATGGTGGCACTGGTTTTACCACAGAGTTGAATGGTTATTACAATTTATCGCACAAAGTAGGTTTTTACGGTACATTTTATTATCTCATTAATCCAAGAGAAACCAATGGTGTTTCTACTGCACGCGGTGGCACACCAAGTGCAGCTGCTATTGCCAATGGCAGTGAGGTGATGAGTGTACCAGACCAAATGATGATTCGTGCAGGTGCTAATTTTAATTTTAATAAATTTTCTGCATCCATTGGGGTAAGAGATGAGTGTTTGCCAGTATATGATCTAATAGGCGGTAGCAATGGTTTTCGCCGCCCAGGCTATATTATTTCTGCTGAGCCAGGCATTACTTACAAAGCAAAGGCCACTACTTTTTTTGCCAATGTGCCTATCGCTTTAGTACGTAATAGAACCCAAAGTGTCCCAGATAAAATTAAAACAGACTTAACTGGTGTGTATTCGCAAGGTGATGCAGCTTTTGCAGATTATGCGATTAATATAGGTGTCAGTTTTAAATTTTAAATAATATAATAAAAATCATTCAAAAAAGGCTGTCTCTAAATAGGGGCAGCCTATTTTTGTTGAAAACCCTGTCTTTTAAAGCAAACTATTGCAAAAGCCTCGTGATAAAACAAATAAACCTTCTACTTAAATAATAATGATAACACAATTACGTTATCCAAAGTAAGAAGGTAATACTTTTTAAAACATTACCTTCAACCCTAATTGCAACTATTCACTAGTAAAACACTTTTCATGAAACGCATTTACCAATTAATTAGTAGCTTATTATTGCTAATTATCTCATTTTCGGCCATAGCGCAAGAAAATAGCCCTTGGAAAAACTTTGTAAACCAAACTGTTTCTGGTGTACTTGCAGCACCAGGTTGCCATGAATACAGCTTAACTGGTGGGCAAGGTTACTCTGTATATTTAAGGAATGACAATACCCAACCCGTAACTGTAACGGGCTTACTTACAGCCAAAACCGTTTGTGGCAATATTGTTTCTACAAGATTTAATGTAACGCTAGCTGCTGGCGAAATTGCATCGGGCAGCGATTATGACAAGGCAACTCAAAATGGTCAAACAGGCGTTGTGACTGCTCTTAATTGTGTAGGTGTTAAGTATCCTAAAATGCCTAAATATACTAACCGTATTAGTAATGTAGTTGTAAGTGATATGAGGGTAATGCCTGTAGCAGGTGGCGCTATGACTAAGCCTTCGGTAGCTACTATTATTAAAGAAACAGCTAAACCTACAGTTGTGTTACCTAAGTTCGATTCATTAGGTTTTTATAAATCGCAATGGAGTTACACAAAAGACTCTTTATTAAACGAATTGAATTTGCTTAAATATAAAAATAGAGCACTACAAGATACGATCAACTACAAAACGGTTATTTATAACAACTTATTGAATGCACAATTAAATTCAGGCAAGAAAAAGAAGAAGAAATAAGCCAACAGCATTATTTTATTACTATCATGCATAAAACAGCCATTTCAAAAATTTTGAAATGGCTGTTTTATTGGTATAAATTAAGATGTCAATTACCCACACATAAACCTATCAAACATTATTAATTTACTTAAAGAATAATGCAGCTATAAAATTTGATACCACATTTTGGTAGATTTGTAAAAAGGGAATTAATGAAAATCTATATAAAAAATATGGTTTGCAGTCGCTGTAAAATGGTCGTAAAATTAGTCCTTCAAAATCAAGGATTGGTTGCTACTTCTATTGAATTGGGCGAGGTTGAAATTCAAGAACAATTATCCAAAAGCCAACTACAACAGCTCAATACAGCTTTAAAACAAGTAGGCTTTGAAATAATAGACGACCATAAAAGCCAAATTATAGAAAAAATAAAAAATACGATTGTAATATTGGTGCATCACTCAGAAGAAAATATTAAAACCAATCTTTCCAAATTTATTACCGCACAAATTCACCATGATTACAGTTATTTAAGTAACCTATTTTCAGAAGTAGAAGGCACTACCATTGAAAAATATTTTATTATCCAACGTATAGAAAAAGTAAAAGAATTATTGGTTTACAACCAACTAAGTTTATCCGAAATTGCCGATCAACTAGGTTATAGTAGTGTTGCTTATTTGTCAAACCAGTTCAAAAAAATCACAGGCTTTACACCTACTTATTTCAAATCCATTAAGGAGCATAAACGTAGGAATATTGAAGAACTATAAATCTTACAAATCCTATCCAATATTCCATAACAACCCCTGCAAAAGCCTAAGTTAGCTTTGTGTCAAATTAAAAACAGTGACACATACTTATAACATTACTGGCATGACCTGCTCTGGCTGTCAATCAAAAGTGCTAGACTTATTATCCAAAATAGATGGTGTAACAACCGTATCTATCAACTTGCAAAAAGCTTCAGCTGATATTACAATGGAGAAGCATATTTCAATTACAACATTTAAATCTGCTTTACAAGATTATCCCAAATATCAAATTACGGAAGCTGAAAATAAATCAATCCTTCCTGCACTAGCAGAAGAAGTAGGCAAACCTTGGTTAAGTACTTATAAGCCCATTTTATTAATCTTTGCTTACATTACTACAATTGCATTTATAGCCGCTCATCAGCTAAATACAATGCATTGGATGACTGCAATGAGGGTATTTATGGCAGGTTTCTTTGTTACGTTTTCTTTCTTTAAAATGCTAGACCTAAAAGGTTTTGCAGAGAGTTATGTCATGTATGATATTATCGCCAAGAAGATAAGCAATTGGGGTATCATTTATGCATTTATAGAATTGGCACTAGGTATCGCATTTGCAACCAACTTTGAACCTTTAATTACAAATATTGTTACTTTAATTATTATGTCAGTTAGCATAATTGGGGTTTTACAAAGTGTATTGAACAAGCGTAAAATAAAATGTGCCTGCCTTGGTGCCGTATTTAACTTACCAATGAGTACTGTTACCATCATTGAGGATGGCATGATGATTGGTATGAGTGCAGTAACCATTTTGAGCATATTGTAAAGAAAAAACCTCTTAACAAAAACGTTTAATTGGTTTAATCTAAGTTTACATAGTAATGAAAACAATAGTAGCTATATTCTTCCTTATTATTTACAGTTTTACCACTGTGGGAGCTACTGTACATATGCATTACTGCATGAACAAACTAATTGGTTCAAGCCTTTACCACAATAAAGAGAAAAAATGTGAAAAATGTGGAATGCGTAAATCGGCTATTAAGGGCTGTTGCAAAGATGAACATCAGTTTGTTAAATTAGAAAGAGAACACCAAAAAACACAACCTATTGCCAGTGTATCTTTTTTGTTTACACCCATAGTTTCGCCCTCTTTTTTTACATACAATCAGGTTACAGTTTCATTAACAACAGAAACAGCCCATGAAAGTAATGCGCCCCCAAATACGTTCAGAGATAAATTGTACATACACAACTGCGTTTTCAGAATATAACTTTTTGAATGTTTAGAATCAAGTAGCATGAGGCTTTAATGTCTTGTGCCTATTATTATTTATTTTATCAAACATTCAATTTTATACAATGAAAAAGTTAATTATTCTTTTAATCGCAATAGCTACATTAAGCACAACTATAAAGGCTCAACAAGACAATCTTACAGCTAATACATCTACTGAAATAATAAAAACAGTATCTGTTTCAGAACTATTACCTCTTTATTATAATATTAAAGATGCTTTGGTGACAGGCAAAGCAAATATTGCTTCAGAAAAAGCACGCGAATTTTTGGAAGTCATCAATGGTATAGACATGAAAGCTTTGTCAGAAGCCGATCACTCAGCATTTATGACGGTAAACGAAAAACTTGCTTTTGATGCTGAACATATTGTAGAAAGTAAAGACATTGCTCAACAAAGAGCGTATTTCAAATCCTTCTCTAACAATTTTCTTGCATTTGCAAAAACAGTTAAACTATCTACACAACCCATTTACCAGCAGTATTGTCCAATGAAAAAAGCATCGTGGTTAAGTAATGAATCCACTATTAAAAATCCCTATTACGGTAATGCGATGCTCACTTGTGGTTCAGTAAAAGCATCACTATAATTAATTTGTCTAACTACCATAAGCCTTTCATTAAATGAAAGGCTTATGGTAGTTATTTTAAACTATTTAAAATGAAAAATATACGCTTGGGCTTAGCAATTATAGCCACAACATTAGCAGCTTGCAATAGTAATACTGAAACAAAAAAAATAGGTGTTGAAAAGGATTCAACAACAAAAATGTTAGCGCAAAAAGAAGCGCCGAAAACAGCTGGTACATTTCCTACAAAAGAAATAATTACTAGCTACCTACAATTAAAAGATGCATTAACAAAAGACAATAGTAAAGAAGCTGCCACAGCAGGCAATACAATGGTTGTAACACTGGCATCTGTAGACATAAACGCACTTTCAACTGAACAAATGAAACCCTATACGATCATAGCAGATGATCTGAAA
>JAYWCY010000038.1:0-3368 GCA_043780175.1 Chitinophagales bacterium | reverse complement strand
CAAAAACTTTCCTTATGTTTCGTTATTATTTTTGGGTGGTGTAGCTTTTGTATTTAGTTTATTATTCCGATTAAAAGAAGTCATTGACGCTATTTTGGCTATGCGTATTCTCATCCAATTCATAGCACAAGCCATAGGATTATTGTTATTAGTAAAACAAAAAGGTAAAGCGCATTTTGCATGGAAAATGCCACTCTATCCTTTACCAGCTATTATTGCGATATTGTTTTGGGGTTATATTTTTTACTCCACAGGCACTAAAATGATGTTGGGGGGCTTAACGGTTATAGGGTTAGGCTTGGTGGCTTATGTGATAAAAGAAAAAGTAACCGCTGATAAATAATAACAAGAATTTTAACGAATGAGATAAATTAGCTCAGCCTTAAACAATTACTTTAGCAGTATGATACAACGTATTTTTTCTTTGGTAGCATTGTCATTGGTAATGGCTACAACCCTTATGGCACAAGCACCACAGCAGTTAGCAGCTTTAAAAACACAGGCTAATGCCATGGCTAATGCTATAAAAAAGCAAGACTATAAAACGGTGATTAAAATGACCAACCCAAAAATTGTGGCTGCTGCTGGTGGTGAAGCCAAAATGATGGAGGAACTGAATAAAGGCATTGGCATGATGAAGGCCAAGGGTATGAATATTAGCATTAACAATGTTTCACTAGGCGTGCCTTCGGCTTTTATAAAAGTTGATAAGCAATTGCAGTGCACCGTACCAGATAAAATTGAGGTAAAAATGATGGGTGGCACTATTACAACCAACTCTACCTTAATTGCTTTGTCTGATGATAATGGTAAAACTTGGAATTTTATTGATGCGATGGGCAAAAACATAGCTACCATTAAACAAGCAATACCTACCCTTAGCGATAAATTGATAATAGCTAAAATGGATAAGCCGCAGTTTGTACCCGATAAGTTGTAAATATTAATATACACTAAAAATTAAAAATATCTAAGCTAAAACTTAGATATTTTTAATTTAAACACCCCCTCTACGCTTAGATAAAAGCCCCACAGCTTACAGAATGTACAAGTGTTCGACGCAACCAAAGCAACATAGAACTACCATTGTTGGTTACATAATATTATCCTAATTTAGGCGTACAATTGTCTGGCTGTACTTATAGAAATCGAAAATTTATTCACCCATTTTGCTAAATAAATTTGTAATGTAAAACTAATCGGTTATTTTACTTTCAAATTATTCAACAAAATGGCCAGAACTTGCACTTATTTAAACTTTCCGCGCAATACAGAAGCCGCTTTTAACTTTTACAAATCGGTATTTGGTGGTGCATTTATAGACAATGGTATTTCTAGATTTAGAGATATACCAGCAGCAGAAGGTATGCCACCAATAGCTGAGGAAGATTTAGACTTGGTAATGCATGTAGAACTAGCCATTGTAGGTGGTCATGTATTGATGGGTACAGATGCGCCAAAAAGCATGGGTTTTAATGTAAACTTTGGCAACAATATACATATAAGCATAGAAACCGATACAAGAGCTGAAACCGATACATTTTTTAGCGCTTTATCAGAAGGTGGCGCAGTAACCATGCCACTGCAAGAGATGTTTTGGGGTGCTTATTTTGGTAGCCTTACAGATCAGTTTAGGGTACATTGGATGTTTAATTGTATGGCTAAATAATATAAATCATTTTCAACCTAGTAACTCTAAAAATCGACTAGCGATGGCCTTGACAACAATTACAGTAGACGCAACCATTAATGCACCGATAGAAAAAGTTTGGGCATATTGGACCCAGCCAGAGCACATTACCAAATGGAACTTTGCATTGGATGATTGGCATTGCCCAACTTCCGAAAACGATTTAACGGTTGGCGGCAAATTATCTGCAACGATGGCTGCAAAAGATGACAGTTTTAGCTTTGATTTTTGGGGTATTTATGATGCAATAATTACAGAAAAAGAACTACAGATTACGATGGGTGATGGTAGAAAATGGAGTGTTTATTTTTCAGAAGAAGGCAGTAGTACAAAAGTGGTAGAAATTTTTGAAGCAGAAACAGAAAACCCGGTAGAGATGCAACAGCAAGGCTGGCAAATGATACTGAATAATTTTAAGAAATATACAGAAGCCAATTAATATCAAACAAACTAAAACTAGCAAATATGAAAACAAAAAGTATTATCTTTTGGGTTAGTACTGCCATCATTTTTCTTACTCAAGGCGTTGGCACAGCCATTATGTTTAATAACCCCGAAAGTGCAGCTGGCTTTAAACAATTAGGCTATCCAGAATATTTTAGAATTATGCTATCTATTTTTAAAATAGCAGGTTCTATTGTGTTAATTGTCCCAATATTTAAAGGCAAACTTAGAGAATGGGCTTATGCAGGTTTTGGTTTTGATTTTATTGCAGCGGCTGTTTCTATTTGGGCCACTGCAGGTTTTGGTCCACATGTATTATTCGCATTTGCCTTTATAGGCATTTTAATAGCCTCGTATATTTCTAACCAAAAAATAAATTCAACACTTAAATCATGAAAAAAATACTAAAAATCATTCTAATTGTTATTGTAGCAATAGTAGCTATCGCACTTTTGGCCGCTGCCATTATGGATAAGAAATACACCATTACATCTGAGGTAGTGATTAACGCCCCTAGAGATACCGTTTTCAACTATATTAAACTGATTAAAAACCAAGAGCATTACAGTAAATGGGTAATGATGGATCCAAATGTAAAAATAACTTATACAGGTATTGATGGTACCGTAGGCTTTAAAGCGGCTTGGGTAAGCGAGAATAAAAATGTAGGTATTGGTGAACAGCAGATTACCAAAATAACAGAAGGTGATGGTTATGATGTAGAAATACGTTTTAAAAAACCATTCGAAGGTATAAGTACTGCGGTTACTAGTACACAAGCTATTTCTGCTACGCAAACTAAAATGATTACCACATTTTATTCATCTAATCCTTTTCCGATGAACTTGATGATACCAATGATTAAGAATATGTTGAAAGTAGATATGAATGAAAATTCATCGAACTTAAAGAAGATATTGGAAGCTAAGTAACGTTGTACGACAATAGCGATATTCAAAACCGATATTATGCTACAATTGCAACAACTTTCTCTTAATGCTAGTGTTGATTTCGACTTGCATGACTGTGATGCTATTTTATGGTTAAACATTGATTGCAACACCATTCGCAAAACAATAGCAGCAGTAAAACCTGAAGATTTTACTGCTGCTATTCTTATAAATAATAGATTATTTTAAATTTCACTCAACCACTCAGCCGTTTAACTGTTACAAGTTTTCACACCTACCAACATGAAACAAACAGTTAGTATTTTTTGGTTTAGAAGAGATTT
>JAYWCY010000037.1:0-2187 GCA_043780175.1 Chitinophagales bacterium | reverse complement strand
TTAAATAAACCTTGGGGCTTACAAATCGCTAGAAAAGTAAAGCATAGTAACTATGCAGCTTCATCTGATAAAAGTGTTGAGTATTTAAAATATTGGAATTCACCTTATCGCTTAGAAGCCGCTGTGGCATTAGAAGAATTGGTTGAAACCACCATGACTGATGCAACATTTAAAGCTATTAAACAACCAACATTGGCATTGTATTATTATAAAGATGCGGAACATCAAGACCCTGTAGTAAAAGTATCGGCAACGCAACATATGATGGCAACGATAAGCACACCAGCTAATTTAAAACGTGAAGTGGCGTTACCTAATACTGAAAACCATGTGATTGGCTCGCCAATAAAATCAAAAGATGTAGCAAGTGTGATTAGAGAAACTGAAAAATTTATGAAGGATATTTTAAATATTAAACCCGTTAAGTAGCAAGATTACTATTTTTTTGTAAAGCCTAACACCAACTTTAAAATAGCCGATAATCCAAACTTTTGGGCAGAAGAAGACAACAGTTCTTTCCAGTAGGGTGTTTTACCTTCTTCATTTTTATTAAATATAAAACTAGTTAATGCTCTTACTATTTGCCAAGTACCACCAGCAATTTTATCGTTGATAAACGCAGGTAATACTGCTCCCATGGTAGCTTTTAACGATTCTTCTGGTAATTTGTCCCAGCGTTGCTCAAGGTCTGTTTCTCTTGTTTTTATACGGCTTTTTACAAGTTTTATTTCAGCCTGCAAGTCGGTTAAAGATTGTACTGTATTAGCTCTTAAAGTCTTCATCACTACCATTTTTATCCATGAAAATTTTTATTACTGCATCTATAATATGCTTCTCTATTACTTTTTTTCTCAGCGTTACAATTAGTACAAATATGCTAATGTAAAATAGCGATACGAGGCCGAAACCAATATATAAGCTACCAGTAATATTGGCAAAATAATAGCCCACCATTATGCTTATAAATAATAGTATGAAAAAAGCTAATAATGCCAATGTTAAGCCTGTAAAAAGCAGTGCGATTAATTGCGATACCTTCTCTACCATTTGGAGCCTTAGCAATAGCACTCTGTCTTGCACGTATTGCTCAAGTTGTTGTCGGCTCTCTTTAAAAAAGGATGGTTCTTGTTCTTCTTGCATTGGTTAAAGTTATTGTTTTCCTTATAATAATTAATTATGCTAAACAAGAATCCCGCCAAGTTTAAAAATATCGGTTGGTTTAAAAATCGCTATGACAAAAGCACAATAAAGTTATGAACGTACAAGTGAGTGACACAACCAAGGCCTGATAGTAGTACAATTGCTGGCTAATGGTAATAGAAAAGCCCCAAAAGTTTTTAAACATTTGGGGCTTTTAATAAACCTATAAGGTTTGAACTACCCTTTCATTTCAGCATAATACTTGTGAAAATAAGGAATGGTTTGTATGCCTTTATAAAAATTGAACACATCAAACTTTTCGTTGGGGCTGTGCAAATTATCGCTGTCTAAACCAAAGCCCATAAATACAATTTTAATACCTAGTACTGCCTCAAACAGCGCACAAATTGGTATACTACCACCACCACGTACAGGTATTGGTTCTTTACCAAATGTTGTAGTTATAGCCTTTTCGGCAGCTTTATATTCAATACTATCTATTGGTGTCATGTAAGGTTCGCCACCATGATGTTCCATTGCTTTTACAGTAACACCAGTAGGAGCCATTTTGGTAAAATAGGCAATCAATTTTTCAGTAATTTTTATAGATGACTGATTCGGTACTAAACGTGTAGATATTTTAGCAAATGCTTTTGATGGCAATACGGTTTTTGCACCTTCGCCTGTATAGCCACCCCAAATACCATTTACTTCTAATGTCGGACGAATACCCGTTCTTTCATTGGTTTTGTAGCCAGTTTCGCCCCAAAGTTCTGTAATGCCAAGATCAGTTTTATACTCAGCTTCGTCAAATGGTGCTTGTGCCATTTTAGCTCTTTCAGCTGGGGTTGCATCTACCACATCGTCGTAAAAACCTGGTATGGTGATGTGGTTATTGTCATCGTGACAAGCAGCAATCATTTTTGCTAGCATGGTAATTGGATTGGCCACACCACCACCATACACACCGCTGTGCAAGTCACGATTTGGCCCAGTAACTTCTACTTCAATATAGCTTAAGCCACGTACACCTACATCAATTGACGG
>JAYWCY010000036.1:0-3449 GCA_043780175.1 Chitinophagales bacterium | reverse complement strand
TTTTCGTTTACAACAAGAAGATTGTACTACCAAAACGAAAAATTAACTGAGCTTTTAAAAACACTAGGAGCCAGCTTTGGACTAAATGGATTTGCCAGTATACAATACCTATATCATCAGCAAAGAGATACCTATTATTTGGTTGAAGTAGATTGTAGAATAAATATGTGGATGCCATATTCAAGATTTGCAGCACAAAATTTCTCTGATGGCATAAAGCAATATTTAGCTAATGACGTACCAATTATTACCACACCGCCATCAACCAAAACATTCGAGATTACAATTTTTGATCGAGATATAAGAAGATGCATTAAGCAAAAAGACATTAAAGGAATTTTACAATGGGTATTTAACTATAAAGGTTATTGGAAATTCTTACCATTCTACGATAAAAAATTAGCAAAACGCATTTTTAGTAAAATATTTAAAGATCTACTTACAAAATTTAAGCGTTAAAATATAGAGGAACGAGTATTTTAATTTACAAATTATCTAGCTGGTTTATGATGGCAACATCTATTTTTTCATCAAATTTTCTGGCAAATAATTTATGACTATTTAGCAAGATATCTACATCTGCTATGGTTAATGTTTTAGGGCTTGCACCACCAGCCGACCAATCTATATAACGTAAATTATTATTTACCATTTGCGCTTTAAATGGCGAATTATACAACAATGTTTGAAACACAAATTCATCGCTACCCCAAGTAAATTTAAAATAGTGTCGTAATTTGTAATTACGCTTTAGCTCAGTAGCAATATAGATTGCTTGTTCCAAAGTAATACTAAACCACTGCGACCGACCAACAAACACGATATTTTTTGGTACCTTTCTTTGTGGCAATAATTTATTTATCAACGCTGCTAATTTGGTACTGCCGGCAAATGGATAATTTGTTAAATAATAGGTATTAAGCCTTGGTATTGCTTCCTGCCAAATTTCATTTACAGAGTAAAATTCCATAAAAGCCTTGTCATTATTGACTTTAAAAAAATCTAAAATAGCTGTATTGTTTTTTAACGGATAGTCTTGGCCGCTTAACAACGTAATGTATTTGTAAGGCTTACCAGAAGCTATTATTTGCTCAAATCCATTAACAGTTGCTTGAACAATACTGTAAGCACCCCAGTAAACCTTCTCGCGTTTTGCTATAAAAAAAACATTGGGCAACTGCGCA
Organism: Chitinophagales bacterium; assembly: GCA_043780175.1. Taxonomy (GTDB): domain Bacteria; phylum Bacteroidota; class Bacteroidia; order Chitinophagales; family Chitinophagaceae; genus Parasediminibacterium. The sequence goes on along the minus strand of JAYWCY010000036.1, from coordinate 2,265 downwards.
ATAAACAAGAAATCTTGAATATTTGCTTTAGCATCAATATGTATGTAAATAGCAATACTATCATTTACTAGTTTTTGTACAAGCCTGTGCAGCTGCTTAGGGTTTGCATGAGCCAATATTAAATAGGCAAGTATCATTAAGGGAGATTTATGCAACAGCACTTTGCTTTGGTTGCAATGAATATTTAAAGTTATGTGTTTTAGGTTTCTTATCAATTGTTTTACTAACAAATTAATATGAGGGCTAGCTGGATTTTTATTAGTTAGTCAATACTGTACAATGCCTATTTTTAAAGCTACCCTAAAAAAACTATGACCAAAACTATTAGCAAGAGAATTTATTTTTTCTCATTCTTCGGCATGGTTTTACTGGTATTTATTCATGGATATAATATTACTGATTTTCCTTTGTATGTTACTTCTACGATTTCAAATCCACTCACATTTATAAATTTTATAGAGTATTATATTGCAAATGGATTACTCCGTTTTAGAATTCCTTTATTAACGTTAATTTCTGGCTATTTATTGGCTTATAAAAACGAGGCTAAGTACAAAGACTTACTTTAAAAAAAATTACGCACTTTAATAGTATCATATTTACTTTTTAGTACCATAACAATTGTGCTATTATTTGTAATAGCTCATTTTTTTTGGCCAATAGCACAGAAGGTTTATGGGGTAAAAAAATTGAAACGTATACAATACATGATTTTGTATATCGCATTTTTATGTCGCCAATACCTTTTCAGTTATGGTTTTTGAAGGTATTTTTTATATTTATAATGTGCTACCCTCTTATAAAATATTGCTTAAAAAAAACCAATTCCCATGCTCGTAATACTGCTTATAGCAAGAGCTATTTTTAACGATGTTCATTACTCGCTCATCTTTTACTTCGCATCTGGCATTTGCTTACACCTATACAAAATTAATATTGTCACAAAACCATCTTTTTTTCTATTAAATTATGGCTGTTTATTGTACTGGCAATTATAGGTATAAAAACTTTTATTGCATTTTTCGGTAAAGCATATCTTGGTAGTTATACAAACTATTTACTTGAGATATTGCATTTAGCACATGTTATTCCAAGTATTATTATTATGTGGTTTGGTAGTGATAAACTATTCGCTTATTGCATGAAACAGCGTTGGTTTGTGGCTATTATGGGATCATCGTTTTGCATTTTTGCCTGCCACGAGCCTTAAATGGTAATGCTAATTAAGTCATATTTAACATTACTTCGCGGCGGCGAATCAGCTAAATTTATAGCATTCTTTACCTTACCAATAGCCATGCTAATACTTTGTATTTCGCTAGATGCGCTTGTTGCTAAAGTTTTACCTCGGTTTTATGGTATTTTAACAGGTGGTAGAGGCAGTACCAAGAAGCGAATTATTTTGTAGTTAATACAGTTTTATCTGTCACGTTACTATCACTTAACATATTATCAATCAGCATTTTATAAAGTTACTTTTTATTTTATAATAATATACATATCTTTAATTTAAACTTATTTGCTGAATAACTTATTCAAAATATTTTTTAGCTTTTTGAGATAACGTGACGATTCGCCAATTGGTTTAAAATTTTTCCACTCAGTTTGCTGTAAATACATATAGAATTTTTGCTTAAATACTTCGCTATAATTGTAGGCTTTGTAAATTGGTTTGCGCTCTACAAAGTGAATTATAAAGGGATTTTCGGTGGTATCCATTGTTGAAAAATGATTCCATAACGGGTCAAGTTCTAACCATTGATTGGCTAACACAACATTTAGCCCATACTGATCAGGATAGTTGACAAATTTTTTATGCTGCTCTATGCAATCAATAATCTTTTCAGTAACTTTTTGCGCACGCCAAATACGGGTATTTATTACCAATAAACCAGTATTAAAATAGCGTGTTGTACCTGCCAAGCCCAATTCTTGATAGTTTAAAACACCCCCCCAACTATTATCAAATGTAATAATTCTTGGATCTAACACTGCTGCTACAATATGCTTACTTAGGTCGATATTAAACAATGTGGACACATCTTTTTGCACAATCATATCAACATCTAAATACAATACGGTTTCTATTGCTGCCGGAATAAAATATGGTATAAACAAGCGCATGTAAATGTTTAATGGATAGGAGCTTCTATCTAAAGGCAACTTTATTCCTACAGGAATTACACTTGCCATTTCCTTCCATATAAGCGTTGTAATAGCTGTGTTTATTGACTCTTGTAGCTTTTGTTTATTGGCATAGCTTAC
>JAYWCY010000035.1:0-11749 GCA_043780175.1 Chitinophagales bacterium | reverse complement strand
ATACAAGCGAGTGATGTATTTTTTTAAATAATCACTTTGCATATTGATTATTTACACTTGCGTTGAAGTTTAATCGGTTTAATAAGGTAGATGTATGAACAATATCAAATAGTTTAATTTCAATCAGATTTTTAAGATAAATTTACTTTTGAAAAACATTTAATTATTTCAAAAAGTATAATAAATTATGTTTAAAAAATTTACAGTTACTGATATATTACTATTTATTTCTGCCTTTCTTTCTCTTATTTATTCGGAGGTATTATATTTTAAGGGCGAAGCGCAAGCAGCTATTTTTATTGGCATTTGGGTACCATCCATATTAGCTTTTGGAATTTACTTAAAGCTTATTAATAATACAAAAAATGACTGATTTCATACCATATTTTGCAGGACTGATTACATTATTATTTGGATTGGGGTTTTTCTTCGCATTAAAAGCAATGGATAAACAAAATTCGCGGTAATTAAATTATTTTTTTACTTCGAATTGAAGGATTATCTATTATTGTATGAATGTTAGATATTAAAATTGCAACTATTGCAGATGCAAGTACCATTTCAGCTATCAGTAAACAAACGTTTTATGAAGCTTTTAATGTCCAAAATACAAAGTCTGATATGGACTTATTTTTGGCAAATAACTTTAATATAAAAGAAACAGAACAAGAAATAGCTAATACTGCCAATACATTTTATCTAGTTTACACGAATAACGAATTATGTGCTTACGCAAAAGTGGTAGATCTAGATAATCCAACAGTACTACCTAATACCAATACTTTACGTATTTCTAGGATTTATGTTATTGATAAATTTATTGGAAAAGGTATTGGGAAAACTTTGATGCATCTGTGTATTGACAAAGCAAGATCACTCAACAAAAGCCTTGTATGGCTTGGCGTGTGGGGGCAAAATATTGCTGCTATCAACTTTTATAAAAGCTTTGGCTTTACACAATTTGGTACAGAAATATTTGTGTTAGGTACTGATTCTCAAACAGATTGGTTAATGCAAAAGTCACTTTAATCACCATATTGCATTTTGGTTTTTGGTACCAATTTTAGTTTTTTAAGTAGAATTTGTTTTAGTTGAATTTTTACAATTTGCCCCATAGTTTTTGCCTTTAAAAACCCAATATGATGAAAATGGTTAGCCAACTCAATTTTCAAGTTCTCAATTTTTTCTGGGGTAGAAATATTATCGAAACACATTATATCTATCAATTCTTTGATGCGATACCGTGATGATGCCAACCGAAACACCACTTTGGTTTTCTCTTCAGCTTGATATTGCTCAATAGATTCTTTATTTAGCAGACTAGTAACTGCTTCAACAAAAGGATAATTTTCTTTAAAAAATTGTGGCAGGTACAGGTTTTTTCTACCCTCATAGCATTGTTGATCAAAGTCAATTGCTCTAATTCTATATTGTACATTTTCAATATCTGGTGTAATATCTACTACAAAATTATAGCTACGGATATCGCCTAGCAAACGCATAAAACAACGCTCATTAAACTTTACAAACTCTTTGGCAAAACGCACTTTGTTGGCATCTGGTGCATTAAGATAAGATTTAATAAATTCATCACCCGGAATGCCAGGTATGTGTTCTTCTATTAAGGTTTTCTTATTGGTAAAAAACGTAATTCTATTGGGCGACAATAAATGCTCTAATTCCAAACCATACACCCGACTTGCATCAGCACGTTTTATGTAATAATGGTCATAATTATCATTAAATCGATTAACAATTCTGATACGAAATGGCTGACTATTACCAAACACACAAAAGTCAATACGAGCGACATCTAACTGATTGGTAAAGCTAAAATCGCCTTCTGTTTGTAAAATGGCATATACTTTTACCAAGCCGTCACGCAAAAATTCCCATTCACGCATATCGTATGATACGGTTTCCCAATACGCATCTTTTCCCGATTTATCTTTTAAAGGCACGCTGTATGTAAATCGCAATAAATCTTCATACTGCACTGGCAAGTTTACTTCACGTCCATAATTATTTAAATACTTACGTAAGTCCGAATTAATAGGAAAGATGGGCTTTTTTCTACTTGGTTTGTTGGGAATATTTGATTCAGGGTTAATGGTAATCATAGCTATTAATCTAACAATAAAGTATCATGTTCATCCAATAAATTTATATCAACATCAGTGCCCGAAATGCCTTCTATTGAACCTGATATTTGTAGCGAACTATTGATGATTTTTTCTATAATCACCTGTTTCTTTTTCCAGTTTTTTTCAAAATCATCTCGTTCTTTTTGTAATAAATTTCGTAGGTTTTTAAACCCTTCTCTCATGGCGCTCCATTGGCCAATAAACTCGTTACCTACCAAATAATCGTACAATAAAGCCATTTTATCGCCCTTATTTTCTTGTCCTTTTTTGGCATCGTATATCTTTAAAATTGCATTACGAAGTAATAAAGCCACACTTTTTACTTCGGTAAATGTGCAAACGTACACACCATCTTTTTCGCCAAAGCGTTCCATACTTTTTGGTAAAGTTTGCGTTACAATTACTGCCACATCTGCGCCCAAATTACGCATGTCGGTTTTCAATTTCTCAATCCAATCACCACCAAAGTCTTTAGTACGTTTACTTTCATAAATAATTTTGCCTGTTTCTACACCAAATTGGTTGCGTACAATTTGTATGCAATCTGCACCACGCACACCTTTTCCTACTTCTTCAATTTTATCAAAAGGAAACGTGCTTTGCAGCAATTCTTCTAGCAATAATTCTTGTACTTCGCCTTGCAATTGCATGCTGCCTTGCTCAGATTTTCTGCGCATTTCTTCAGCCAATTTTTTCTGGTCTTCTAGTTGTTTTTCTAACTCCTTAACTTTCAGCACAAAATCATGTTCTTTAGCAGAAACCTTTTGCTCTTCTATCTTTCGTATTTCTTCGGTAAGCTTTTCACGTTCATGTTGCAATTGCTTTTGTACCGATAATTCAAGCTCCAATTCTTTATTAATTAAGGCTTGTTCTTTTTGTAAAAATTCTAATTCTTTACTGCGTGCAGACTTTAATTTTTCTTCATTATCCGTTAAGTTTTGCTGCAATATTTTCATTTGGTTTTCAAAATCTGATGCAATGGTTTTTGTAAGACTTTGCTGTAATTCGGCTTGTAATTTTTGTTTTTCTGCAATCAAGCGTTTGTTAATGTCATCATCTTTTTGTTGCAATTGTTGTTGGTAGCTAGATTCTCGATTTCTAAATTCCTCGTCTTTCTTTTTTTGCCATTCTTTCATTTCGTTTCGTAGTGTTTCCTTTTCATCTTTCAATTTTTCTCTATATTCTTCAGATAAAGCATCTTCGAGTTGAAATTGGTGACTACATTTTGGACAAGTAACTTCTAATGCCATAGTAAAAAATTATGCTTCAAAACTATATTAAAAAGTAGAATACTTTGCTAAATAGGCGGATTGCTGATAAAAGTTATACAGATGCATGGTGCGACGCATACAGTGTACAATAGCGAATTAGCCGATGACTAAAAAGTAAATTGCCATTTTGTGTAAAGTAAAAATTCCAGCATTAGTAATGGGTTTAAGTCATAACCCTGCTGCAACTGCATTACATTTTGTATTTTTGCCAAAAGTTTAGTATGAGCCGTAAAGGAAAAGTTTTGGTGGCGATGAGTGGCGGTATTGATAGTACTGTGGTGGCTTTAATGTTGCATCATGAAGGCTATGAAGTAATTGGTATAACCATGAAAACCTGGGATTACGCAACCAGCGGTGGCGGCACCAGCAAAAAAGAAACAGGCTGCTGCAATATAGATAGCTTTAACGATGCTAGAAAAGCGGCTGTAGACCATGGTTTTCCACACTATATATTAGATATTAGAGATGAGTTTGGCGATTTTGTAGTTGAAAATTTTGTAGAAGAATATTTGGCTGGCAGAACACCAAACCCTTGCGTGATGTGCAATACACACATTAAATGGCGTGCCTTGCTAAAACGAGCCGATGCCCTTGGCTGTGAATTTATTGCAACGGGTCATTATGCACAAATTCGTCAACATACCAATGGCAGATATGTCACCAGCAAAGGGTTAGATGAAACCAAAGACCAAAGCTATGTGTTGTGGGGGCTAGATCAAGAACTATTGAGCCGAACCATTATGCCTTTGGGTAAATATCGCAAAACAGCTATTAGGCAAATGGCGGTTGATTTAGGCTATCCTGAACTAGCCAAGAAAAGTGAGAGTTACGAAATTTGTTTTGTACCTGATAATGATTATCGTGGCTTTTTAAAACGCCGTGTAGATGGTTTGGAAGATAAAGTAAATGGTGGTTGGTTTATAGATAAAACTGGCAAAAAATTGGGTCAACATAAAGGGTATCCTTTTTATACGGTAGGTCAGCGCAAAGGCTTAGAAATTGCTTTGGGCAGACCAGCTTACGTGACTGCCATTAACCCAGATGAAAACACTGTAATGCTTGGTGAAGAAGATGATTTAGACCAAAATGATATGCTAGTGGGCAAAATAAACTGGATTAAATACGATGGTATTACTGATGGTATGGAAGCAATTACTAAAATTCGCTATAAGGATAAAGGTGCTTTAAGTAACCTGTATTATTCTGATAATGGCTTGCGTATACGCTTCTATGAAAACGTAAAAAGTATTGCGCCAGGGCAAAGCGCTGTATTTTACGAAGGTGATGATGTAATTGGTGGTGGTGTGATTCAAAGAGGTGAGTTGGTGTTGTAGAGATTGGAACGCAGATGACGCTGATTGGATGGATTTATATGGGCTTTACTTGTAATTCTTGAGCCATTAAAAATCTCTTAAAAACTAGGCAGGTTTAAGAATTATCACATTATCTTTCAAGTTCAAATAATACGATGAAGTTTTTTAGATATTTATTGTTGTTGGTTACGATTGCACAAATAGTAAGTTGTGGCAAGCAAACCGAAACATTGAACATTATTTCTGCCAAAGAATTGTACCCAATTCAAGTTGGTAAAACATTTACATACAGGCTAGATAGTACAGTGGTTGCCACGTTTGGGGCATCGCTACAAAAGACATCGTACTTAGCAAAAGATAGTGTTGAAAGCAGTTTTTTTGATAATCAAGGCAGACAATCATACCGCATATTTAGATACATTACTGATACACTTGCCAGTAAGCCTTACCAATATACCGCTACATATTATGCAGTTATTGATAGTAATAAAATTGAGTATGTAGATAATAACCTGCGTTTTATTACCGTAGTAAATCCTGTATCTGCAAATACTACTTGGAAAGGGAACAGTTATATAAACACGACTACTAATAGCGACAATTATTTCCTAAACAACTGGCAATACCAATACCAAAACATAGATGCTACGTACACCGTAAAAAAGGGTAGTATTAATAATACGGTGACCATTTTGCAACAAGATGAAAGTAGCAGCCCAGTATTTGACCCTAATTTTTATTATAATAAAACCTATTCGGTAGAAGTATATGCGAAAGGTATTGGGTTGATTTATAAAGACTTTTTACATTATACTTACCAAGTTACACCATCGAAATACTACGAAACAGGCAGCTACGGCATTAGGCTTAATTTGGTAGACTACAAATAAAATAGCACTTATGATAACACGGATTATCTTGATTAGCGCAGATTTACACCATATTATTTTACTTTATAACCACCAACTTGGAAATGCCTGTTTTAACAAATAAATAGATTACATACAAAATCTGTGTAAATCCATATTATCAGTGTTCCTGTCATCATATTATGAAAATTCAACTTTGGAGTATTGGAAAGCCACACGAACCCTATATACAAGCTGGTATTCAAGACTTTACCAATCGCATCACCAAATACTTTCCTGTAGAGTGGTTAGTTATTGCACCACCAAAAAATGCAGCTGTTTTATCTGAAATAGATTTAAAAAAAGCTGAAGGCGTAATTTTACAAAACCAATTACAGAAAGATGATTTTTTGGTGTTGTTGGATGAACGAGGTAAAAATATCTCTTCGCCAGAACTGGCTAATTTATTACAACAACGTGCCAACGAAAGTACCAAGCGATTGATATTTTTAATTGGCGGTGCTTTTGGTGTAGATGAAACAGTTTTTAAAAGAGCCAACTATACTTGGTCGTTATCCAAATTGGTATTTCCGCATATGCTGGTACGCCTAATTTTAGCCGAGCAAGTGTACCGTGCTTGCAGTATTTTGCGTAATGAGAAATACCATCATCTGTAACCATTACTTAAATGCTGGATTTAATGACCATTATTTTTATGGAAGATGTATCATATTTGAATCATTTAGTTCATTTGAATCACTCGAATCCTACTTAATTTTAGCCCATGTTAAATGTTACCCTGATTATTATCATTATTACTTGTATTATTTCTTTGTCGGCTTTTCAAAAAGAATCTATAATAGATGATTTAATATTTTACCCACCTGCCATAAAGAATCAGCATCAGTGGTATCGCTTTGTGACTTGTGGCTTTATTCATGCCGATTTTATGCACTTAGCATTTAATATGTATTCGCTATATATGTTTGGTGGGGCAGTAGAAGTTGCTTTTAAAACCATCTTTGGAGATATGGGAATTCCCTACTATGTATTACTATATATTTCGTCTTTAGTAGCTTGTTTATTACCTACGTATTCTAAAAATATTGACAATTATTATTACAAAAGTTTAGGTGCATCTGGGGCTGTTTCGGCCATTGTATTTACGTATATTTTTATAGCACCTACAACTAGTTTATCGTTAATAATATTGCCAATACCCTTACCTGCATTTATTTTTGGCGCTATTTACTTGTCAGTTTCCGCCTATTTATCTAAAAAAGGTACTAGCAATGTTAACCACTCTGCACACCTTTGGGGCGCTATTTACGGTATCGCTTTTTTAATTGTTACGAGCTATTTCTTTAGCAAAAACTTTAAAGCGATTGATTGGTTTATTAAACAAGTTACCGAGTATCTACACCATTTTTAAATATGTTTATCACTTTGAAAATACAATTAATCTAGTTGCTTTAAGAACACAGTTTTGTTATAGAATAGCGTTGCTTTTATGTTATAAAATTTTAAAAAAAAAATTGCCGCTATTTTCGAATATTTAATAATCATTTCATTTTCCCCAACAACATAATTGCTTCATTGGCCTCTTTTACATCGTGCACTCGCAAAATGCTAGCACCATTTTGCAAGGCAACGGTGTTTAACACCGTTGTACCGTTTAAGGCTTCGTGAGCAGAAATACCTAAGGTTTTGTAAATGGTACTTTTTCTTGATAAGCCGGCTAAAATTGGCACCCCTAGCATTTTAAAAACAGCCATTTCCTTCAATAGTTGAAAGTTATGGGTAATGGTTTTACCAAAGCCAAATCCAACATCTATAATCACATCTTTAATGCCAGCAAGCTTGCAAGCCCCAAACCTTTCTATAAAATAATCTAACACTTCTTTGGTAACATTTTCGTAGGTAGGATGTAGTTGCATCGTTTGTGGCGTGCCTTGCATGTGCATACAGATATAGGGCACGTTTAAAGTTGCAACAGTAGTAAGCATTGCTGCATCCATCATGCCACCACTTACATCGTTTACAATACTAGCGCCAGCTTCTATGGCTGCTTTTGCAACGGCTGCATGGTAAGTATCTATTGAAATATAAATACCAGGAAACTTTTGTGTTAAGGTTTCTATTACTGGTAGCACTCGGCGTATTTCTTCGGTAGGACCAACTTCTTCACTGCCAGGCTTGGTGGTTTGTCCGCCAATGTCTATTATAGTTGCACCGTCATGCAACATTTGCGCCGACTTTTGCACAATATCGTCTACGGTTTGGTGTCTACTATCTTCAAAAAACGAATCTGGCGTAACGTTTATAATGCCCATTACAATGGGTTTGTCTATTATTAACAAGCGGCCTTTACAATTGAGTGTAAACATTGTGGGGTTTCTATTATATTGCAATGCTTCAAAGGTAGTAGTACAAGTGCTATCTTAGAGGTCGATTTACGCACAAACAATTTATACCAATTAATAGCCGATTTAGATGAGCAATACCTCGCAACAATACGATACAGTGATTACCAATAGCAAGGCAATTTTTTTAAAAAAGGTACAAGATTATGGCACAGCTTGGCGTGTGTTGCGCACCATATCTGTTGTTGATCAAATTTTTATTAAAGCCCTTCGTATTCGTACCATTCAAGATAAAAAGATGCAATTGGTGGCGGATGATATAGCTGGTGAATTTAAAGGCATTATTAACTACGCTGTCATTGGTTTAATTCAACTAGAACTAAACAATCCACAAATAGAAGAACTGCCTGTAGAGCAAGTAAATATTGCATACAACAAGCAAATAGCTTTTGCCAAAGGCACAATGGAAAATAAAAACCACGACTATGGCGAGGCTTGGAGAGATATGAGCCAAGAAAGTTTTGTAGACTTAATTTTAATGAAACTCTTACGCATCAAACAGATATTACTAAACGATGGTAAAACCCTTATCAGCGAAGGTATTGATGCGAATTATGTAGATATTTTAAATTATGCGGTATTTGCATTGATTTTACAGGATTAGTTTTGGTCAACGGTCGACAGTTGACTGTGTTTTTCACCTTTCACCTTTCACTTTATGAAACAAACACTCTTAATCATTCGTTGGATAGTTGGTTTACTATTTATCTTTTCTGGTTTGGTTAAGGTAAACGATCCCTTAGGATTAACTTACAAAATGCAAGAATTTTTTGAAGTCTGGGGTTGGTTCGCTTTAGACAAATACGCTTTATACCTTGCCATTTTTATGAACGTGCTAGAAGTAGCATGTGGTGTGGCATTATTGCTTGGGCAACGCATGAAATTTATAACTAGATTACTCTTATTATTAATTACTTTCTTCACGTTTTTAACAGGTTACGCTTTACTAAGCGGTAAAATAAAAACCTGTGGCTGCCTAGGTGATTGCTTACCATTAACGCCCTTACAAAGCTTCTTAAAAGACATTGTACTATTGGTATTAATTGTAATATTAACTATCAACTATCAAAAAATTACAAGTAGTATCAAGGTTCGAGTAGCAGATATTTTTTTGCTAGCTACTGTGTTTTTGTTTACAGGTATGCAGTGGTATGTACTTAACCATTTGCCTTTTCATGATTGTTTACCTTACAAAGTGGGTAATAATATTGTGGAACAAATGCAAAAGCCAAAAAACTATGTGCCTGATAGCACCACTATCATTTATCAATACACCAAAAATGGAAAGCCTGTAGAATTTGATCAAAACAATTTTCCAGCAGACTTTGATAGTACCTATAGCTACGTCAATCGCATTGATAAATTGGTGAAAAAGGGTAGTAATGAGCCCAAAATTATCAGCTTCAACCTTACCAACCTCAATGGCGTAGATACAACCAATGCCATTTTTGCTTTGCCAAAATATCTCTTGGTATTAAGTAACGAGTATCCCAGTGATTACGAAAAATGGCATAATGATTTATTAGCTGCTAAGGCTTTTTGCGACAAAAATAAAGTGCCATTATTTTATGTGACATCACAATCTAACGATGACGTAGCATCAATAGCAAAAGATGGTATTACAATTTTAAAATGCGACGCCACACTAATTAAAACAGCCGCAAGGGTAAATGCCACTTATTTTTTTATGCATCAAGCCACAATTATAAATAAATTCAGCTATTTAGATTTTGATAAAGTGCTTAAAGCATTAGATACCTATCGCTTTAATTTTACCAATTAATATAATCTCAAATCATAAATCCCAAATAGTCACATGCTGCAATTCATCACCAAAAAAATTCTCTATGGCTTGCTGGTATTAGTAGGTGTGGTGGTAATTGTATTCTTTTTGTTTCAAGGTTTTGGCGATCCTGCAAGATTAGTTTTGGGGCAAAGTGGCGATGCAAAAACCATCAATAATATTCGCAAGCAATTAGGCCTAGATAAACCTAAATGGCAGCAGTTTTTGTTGTATGCAAATGATGTATCGCCAATAGCCATTCATTCAGCAGAAGATATACAAACTAAACAATTAAAAGGCTTTTTTATTGGTAGCGAATCTGTAAAACTTGGTCTAAAAGTGCCGTACTTACGCCGCTCGTACCAAACTAAAAAAGAAGTAACTGCTGTATTGTTTGAAGCCTTACCAGGCACTATCATACTAGCATTATCAGCCATGTTGATTGCTACTATTATTGGTATTTTCTTAGGTGTATTAGCTGCGGTAAAGCAATATACAATATGGGATACAGGCAGTATTTTTGCAAGTGTATTAGGCATTTCAGCACCGTCCTTTTTTATGGGTATTATTTTGGCGTATTTATTCGGCTTTGTATTAAGCCATTACACAGGTCTTAGCATGACGGGCAGTTTATACGATATTGATGCCTTTACTGGTAGGCATTTACAACTTAAAAATCTGATTTTGCCAGCAATTACCTTAGGTATTCGTCCATTAGCCATAATCGTGCAACTTACTCGCAGCGCTATGTTAGATGTACTTGAGCAAGATTATATCCGAACCGCTTATGCCAAAGGTGTAGGTAAACGTACCGTAATTTTTAAACATGCTTTGCGCAACGCACTCAATCCAGTTATAACCGCCATCACAGGTTGGTTTGCAGAGTTGCTAGCAGGTGCTTTTTTTGTAGAATATATTTTCGGATGGAAGGGTATAGGTAAAGTAACCGTTGATGCGCTTGAAAAGCTCGATTTCCCAGTCGTTATGGGTAGTGTACTCATTACCGCCACCTTTTTTATCCTTGTTAATATTTTGGCAGATGTGCTATATGGCGTTGTAGATCCAAGAGTGTCATTGTAGATTTTTGTTTCACGTAAAGCTACAAGTAATACAAGGTATACCAACATTTAGATACCTGAAATATTACTCTTTACTAAATAAATTAATACACTTTCAAAAGCCTCTTTTGTGCCCTTAGTATCCTTAGTTCCTTTGCGATAAACCGATATATTTGCCCCATGTCTGCTGAAAAAATTATAACTGATTTTAGGAAAAAAGCGTTTAAGCCTGTGTATTGGTTAGAAGGGGATGAACCCTATTTTATAGACGAGGTAGTAAATTATGCAGAACATAAAATTCTTTCAGAAAGTGAAGCCAGTTTTAACCTCACGATATTTTATGGTCGTGATGCCAATTGGGCCGATGTGATTAATGCATGTAGACGTTATCCCATGTTTGCCGATAGGCAAGTGGTGCTACTGAAAGAAGCACAACATATGAAGGATATTGATAAACTGGAAAGCTATATCGAAAATCCATTGTCATCCACTGTATTTGTAGTAAGCTATAAAGAGAAAAAAGTTGATGGTAGAAGTAAATTAGCCAAGATTTTAAAGCAGAAATGTGAATTATTATCTACCAAAAAACTATACGATAACCAATTACCAGATTGGGCAAATGGTATGATTAACCATCATGGATTAAGCATAGATCAGAAAGCATTACTATTATTGGTAGATCATGTTGGTAACGATTTAAGCCGCCTACAAAATGAAATTGAAAAATTAGCCGTTAATCTTGCTGGCAGAAAAGCGATTTCAGAAGATGATATTGAAAAATATATTGGCGTAAGCAAAGAGTTTAATGTATTTGAATTGCAAGATGCTTTGGCAAAAAAAAACTTACCAAAAGCCATTCGTATTGTACACTATTTTGAGCAAAACCCGAAAGCTGCGCCCATACAAATG
>JAYWCY010000034.1:0-2788 GCA_043780175.1 Chitinophagales bacterium | reverse complement strand
GAAGAAGTTGATAGACTTGAGGGCAAACACAGCGGAAAGCCATAACGTCAATAAGTCAAGTTTAAATTACCAATTTGATATTTTTTTCAGTGGCGATGTCACATACGTTTTTAGCTAATAGTTGAACCTGTTCTTTAGATAAATGAGTGGTATTAAGAAATGAATTAAAACTACTCGGCTTATAAAAGCTAATACCATCTTTCTCAATTTTTATCCATTCTATATCTTCCCAATACAGCACTTCTTTAGTGGGTATTTCTTTAGTTTTCCAAACTATCATATTCGAATTGACTTCCACCAAATCAGGTGCTATCTTACTAGGCAAAAAGGCATCTTTTAAACCAATTACTAAAAATAATAATGGTGGTAAAACTAGCATATATTTCCCAGCTTCCTTTGAGTTGTAACAGTTATAAACTGCTAAGAATAGCCATAAAAGACAAAGCACCCACATATATTGTTTATACTTTTCTCGTTTACGGTGTATTGTAAATATCACTGCCATGTTAATAAAACTTATGCTGTTACACCTGCCCCTGCCAATGCTTTTTTAATAGCTTCAGCCATTTTAGCACCTTTATCGTGTATTTGTTCTTCCGTCCACCCAAGGCTAATAGCTGTTGAAATACAACGGCTCATGATAGCATCACTTGCACTAAAATCTTGATTTTGCAAATCGTGAAGGGCATTGTGCTGCGTCTGGCTAATATTATTTAAAGTACTAACATTTTGTAAATGTTGCCATTTACGCACGTAATGCCAGTTATTATCGTACCAATAAAAGCTACCAGCCAAAATGCCTTGTGCTTTCATTTCTGCAATAGCTGCCTTCATTAATTCTTCGGTTGGCAAAAACCAGCTTATAAAAGCAAAGTTATCTACACCCCCATCCGGTACCAGTCTAAAACTAATTTCTGGTATTTGTTGTAAGTAGCTCCGTAATAGTTGATTGTTCTTTTTTTGAATAGCCAATATTTGATCTAGCTTGCCTATCTGCGCAAGCCCAATAGCGGCGTGTAATTCACTAATTCTAAAATTGTAGCCGATGTATGGATGTAAGTCTGCACCTCTATCAATCCCTTTATGGTCGTGGCCATGATCGGTATAACCATCACATTTTTCATATACATCTTTACTATTGGTCATTACCACCCCGCCTTCACCACAGGTAATCGTTTTTACAAAGTCGAAACTAAATGTACCTGCATGACCAATGGTACCTAATGCTTTACCTTTATAAGTACCGCCAATACTTTGGCAAGCATCTTCAAGTAGTATTAAATCGTGCTCATCGCAAATGGTTTTCAGCGCATCCATATCTGCCATACTACCACACATATGCACAGGCATCACGCACCTTGTTTTTGATGTAATTGCATTGATTACAGCTTCTGGTTTTAGTGTAAGAGTTTCATCAATATCTACTAAAATTGGTATAGCGCCTACGCTTAATACCGCTTCAAAGCTCGCAACAAACGTAAAGCTTGGCATAATTACCTCGTCACCAACACCAATATTTAACGCAGCCATAGCAGTGGTTAATGCTGCTGTGCCACTACTTGTAAGCTGGGCATAACTGCAACCAAATACTTCGGTAATTTTTTGTTCTAATTCGTTGGCTTTAAAAATGCCTTTACGTGGTCCGTCAAAACCATAACGCATTAAAACGCCAGTTTCCATCACATCATTAATATGTTGTCTTTCTTCGGCACCAAACAGTTCAAAACCTGTCATAGTAAGTATTTATGAGTTATAAATAAATTATTAGTTATGAAAGTCTATAACGGACTTTTGAACTTTCAATTTGTAAAAGTAAATAAATATTGAAACCTCAATGGCTTTGTTACAACAAATTACCGTTTTTATCACACATTCTCAGACGATGCCAGCACTTTTTCTATATTATTTTGTAGCATCGTTATCTTTTCTGTTGCTTCTTTTAACTGTATCATTTGTATGGCAGATTGAGTTTGCTCGGTTGCTAACCAAATTAATACCATGCTGATGTAATCCTGAATGTCTTTGCCTGCAAAATTGGTTTTAAATTCAACAATTTTCTCATTAATCATTTTTACAGTCTTACGCACTATTTCTTCATCTTCTGGCTGCAATTTTAAGCGATATGTTCTATCTGCTATGGCAATATTGATGGGTATTAATTCAGACATGTTCTTGTTTGTAATTTGGTGTTTGTAGTTTTAAAAGTTCAAGAGTTTAAAAAGTTTAGTCAGCTTAATAGTTTGAACTCATAAACCAACAATGAACTATCTAAACTTTTAAGCCTCACTATTTAGCAATGCCATGCATTTTTCTATCTCTTTTAGGTAAACATCAATACGTTTTTCAAGTACCAATCTTTCCGTTTCGTCAAATGCGCTTTTAGTCAATTTCAAGGCATCTAGTTGCTGCTGTAATTTTTGCATTTGTTCTTCAAGAGCCTCTGTTTCACTATCCTTTTTAGCCAATATCTTTTTCAACTGGGCATTCTCTTTTTGCAACTGCTGATAATTTTTTATCAGTTGCTGCAATCGTATCTGCAATGCTTGAAGTTGGCTATTAATATCGGTCATTCATTTAGTTTAAATAGTTTGCAAGTTTATTGTAGTTTAATTAGTTCAAAAAACTTAAACCATCTAGACTGTCACACTCACAAACTTTTCTTCTTTTTATTTTCTTATTTCTGCCTGAAACTCACTTTCAAAACTAGCAATTAGTTTGTTCACCATACTATCCACTTCTTTATCTACCAATGTTTTCTCTTCATCTAAAAAGGTAAAGTTTACCGCCA
>JAYWCY010000033.1:0-2581 GCA_043780175.1 Chitinophagales bacterium | reverse complement strand
CTCTAACAACATATTTAGAGATTTGATGGGCGAGGATATTGTTTATCCATTGGCTAGTGGTAGCACAGGGCTTATTGGATGGATGCAGTGGGTAACTCATAGAAATGTTAGTGCAACAGATTTAAGATATGTGTATCGTTTTTATTACCGTATTATCTCTAACGCCAATATTTTAATTAATGGTGTTGATGGTGCAGCTGGATCAAATGCGGATAAGAAAATTATCAAAGGTCAAGCATTGGCGTATAGGGCATGGGCACACTTTCAATTGGTACAATTGTGGGCCAAACGTTACGATGCAACTACAAAACCTAACTTGCAACTTGGGGTGCCTTTGTTACTAACCAATACTTTGGAAGGACAAAAAAGAGCTACCGTAGAGGAAGTTTACACCCAAGTGAATAAAGATTTAGATGATGCGGTGGTTTTATTAACTGGTTATGTAAGAAGTGGCTCTGCTGCTAAATCTAACTTTGATGTGAGTGTAGTTAAAGGCATTAAAGCCCGTGTGGCACTAACCCAACAAGATTGGGAAACGGCTGCTACAAACGCCATTGCTGCAAGAGCAGGATATACCTTAATGACAAATGCAGATTATTTAAAAGGGTTCAATGATATTGCAAATTCAGAATGGATGTGGGGTTCTCGTCAAATTGATGACCATAACACGTTCTTTTATTCTTATTTTGCCTACATATCAGCTAATTTTAATTCAACTGTCATCCGAACCCAACCTCGGGCCATTAATGCAACATTATGGAATGGTATTTCTGCAACAGATATTCGCAAACAATGCTGGGATTTAAATGGTGCATCAGTTCCTGTTCCTCCAGGTGGTGCTAGAGTGGCTTATCAAAATAAAAAATATTTAGCTAAAAGCGATGCCTTAAGTACCGGCGATGTACCTTATATGCGTATGGGCGAAATGTATTTTATTGAAGCAGAAGCAAGGGCGCGCCAAGGCGGTGCACAAACTACCAATGCCCAAAATGCTTTGTTGACAGTGATGAAGAACCGTAACCCTGGTTATGTGTTAACTACCAATACTGGTAACGCATTAATTAATGAAATAATGTTGAATAGAAGGATTGAATTTTGGGGCGAAGGATTCCGTTTTACAGACCTAAAACGTACCGATGCACCATTAAATAGAAACGGCATACCTAACCATTTACCAGCTTTGGCCATTGTATATGATATACCAGCAGGTGATAAGCTATGGCAGTTTTTATTTCCGCAAGATGAATTAAATGCAAATAAATTGATTGAGCAAAATCCATTGTAGCGTTTAGTTTGCGAAGATGATACATTAAAAATCGGGCTATTTCAATTATTGAAATAGCCCGATTTAATTAGTAGTCGTTCTGTTAGAATTGTGTTTGCCCGATGCCTTTAAAGTAATATCTATGGCCAGTGTTTTTGTATCGAGTTACTATTTTAATACGGTAATTATTTTATTTTCTCAAACTATCCACCACCACTTTTCTTACGGTATCTAATCTGCCAGTACTATCTTTTTGCCTTTTTTGCGCTGCCAATTCAATAGCTTTTTGCTGGTTTAACGCTTTCTGTTTTTCCGCAGCGATGGTGATTTGCTTGGTAATGACCGATTTTAAAAAAGCTAAACCTGTATGACTAGGTTGTTGACTAATGGCTACAGTACTTAATTCTTGTATTTGATTAATAGGCATGGTAGCAAACGCTTTGGCTATTAAATAATAGCGTAAAGCAGGGCTTACAGTGTTTTTAAAAGCATTGGTAATAGTTCTGTTTACCTTTTGCAATTGTTGCTCTTTTTCAAGCTTTACAACAGTTACAATGCTGTCTGTTGGCGTTTCATTTTGAATGGTATCTAGTCGTATACTAGTTGCAACCAATGCAGGGTAGGCGGTACTATAATTATTTAAGAAATCATGTAATTCATTGCTTGCTTTAGAACCATTTACAACATAGCTTTTAAAATTGTTCCTATCAATATTTACAAATACTTTTTTATTATCATTAATCAATAATATGCTCGCCGTAGTATCAAACATTAATTCGTAAATACTTTCTTCGTTGCCATAAGCTGTAGATAATATAAAACTGCCATCTTTTTGCAAGCTGATTGAGTCTACCACAATTGGTCGCTCTGCGCCCCAAACAAGGTATTGTAAATACACTTTTTTAGCAGTGGTGTTGGTTATTTTACCACTCACTTCAAATAGCTTGCGCTTGTTGCTACAAGCTGTAACAATGCTTATTAAAGTAAAAATAATTAGTATTTTCTTCATAATGTTAGAATGTGTTTGCCACTGGAGCACTGAAACACAGATATTATTTATAAAGCCTCAGAGTTTCTGTGGCTCTGTGGCATTAGCCTAGCTTTTCTTGCAATAATTCAGTTACTACTTTAGGGTCTGCCTTGCCTTTACTTAGTTTTTTTACTTCGCCTACAAATACACCAATCAAGCCTTTTTTACCCTTTTTGTACTCAGCCACTTTATCAGGCATTTTGCTGATGACTTCATCTACCCAAGCCGCCAAATCGTTGCTATCACTCACTTGTAGTAAGTTAAGCGCTTCTGCAATTTGCAATGGC
>JAYWCY010000032.1:0-2529 GCA_043780175.1 Chitinophagales bacterium | reverse complement strand
GGCTTTTTTTATTTACCCAAGGGGCGATATATAAAAGGTCAAATAATGCAGCACGGGTTACCCAAAATGATAGCTAAGATTTTAGTTGAGTATGCAGATGGGACAATTGAAAATATTATAAGCGATGAAAGCTGGAAAAATAGCAAAAGCCCAATTACCTATAACACAATTTATGGTGGTGAAGATTATAACGCCACATTAGAACAAGCTGGTTGGGATAAGGCAAGTTTTAATGATACATCTTGGCAAAAATCAGCACTGGTAAAAGGTTCGCCAGTTTTAAAAGCACAACAAGGGCCACCGTTAAAAGTAATGGAAAGCTTTAACCCAATCGCAATATTTAAAAGCGGCAAAGGCAATTGGGTGTACGATTTGGGGCAAAATGCATCAGGTATCATTGGGCTTATAATACAAGGCCAAAGTGGTAAGCAAGTAAAAGTTTTTCCTGCTGAATTAATAGACGTCGATAGTTCGGTTAATCAATCTGCTACAGGCAAAGGTTATTGCTTTTCTTACACATTAAAAGGCGACAAACAGGAAAGATGGCAGCCTCGCTTTTCTTATTATGGTTTTAGATATGTCCAAGTAGAAGGTGCTGTTCCCGAAGGAAAACCCAACCCTTTAGACTTGCCAATTGTAAAAACGTTATCTGGGTTACATACTAGAAATGCTGCCGAAAGAACAGGACGGTTTACTTGCTCAAACGAATTGTTTAATCAAATTAATAAATTAATAGAATGGGCTATTAAAAGTAATATGGCAAGCGTATTGACAGATTGCCCACATCGTGAAAAGCTTGGCTGGCTTGAGCAAGTGCATTTAATGATGGCATCAAACCAATATAATTACGACTTTACAAGTTTAAATACCAAAGCTGTTGCTGATATGCAGGCTTCACAATATGCAAGTGGTTTTGTACCAACAACCGCACCTGAATATGGTAAATTTGGTGGCGAATTAAGTGCCTTTTCCGATTCGCCAGAATGGGGGTCTGCATACGTTATTACGCCTTGGTACATGTATCAATGGTATGGTGATACAAAGGTTTTGGCAGATAACTATGAGGGTGTGAAAAAATACACTGCACACTTGCAAAAGCAAGCTGGCGTTAACAATATTGTATCTTATGGGTTAGGTGATTGGTACGATTTAGGTCCAAAACATCCCGGTGTTTCTCAGCTAACATCGCTAGGTGTTACAGGTACAGCAACATGGTATTATGATGTAACTATTTTAGAAAAAGTAGCAAGACTCTTAAAAAACGATACGGATGCAAAATATTATCAAACGCTAGGTGTAACTATTAAAGCCGCATTTAATAAAAAATATTTTCATCTTGATACTTTTCAGTATGACAATGGTAGTCAAACTGCTAACGCGATGGCTTTGTATATGAATCTTGTTGAGCCTCAATATAGAGACAAGGTTTTGGCAAATATTATCAAGGATTTGAAAGCTAATAATAACGCACTAACTGCAGGTGATATTGGATTTAGATATTTGATGCAAACATTAGAAAACGGAGGTGCTTCTCAATTGATTTTTGACATGAATAATCGCAGTGATGTGCCAGGTTATGGTTATCAATTGGCGCATGGTGCAACAGCGCTAACAGAGTCCTGGCAGGCATTACATAATGTATCAAATAATCATCTAATGCTTGGTCATTTGATGGAATGGTTTTATAGTGGCCTTGCTGGTATTAAACAAACAGATAGCTCGGTAGCATTCAACAATATTCTCATTCATCCAGAAGTAGTAGGCGATATTAAAGATGTAAAAGCAAGTTATCAATCGCCTTATGGGTTAATTAAAAGTGAGTGGCATAAAACGTCTACGCACTTTAATCTACAAGTTACAATTCCTGCAAATACAACTGCTCTTGTTGAGCTATTTGGTGATGCCTTGCAATCAATTATGCTTGACGGCAAAGAAGTTTCAAAATCAATGTTGGTAAAGTTTACAGGTAAAATAAACGACCGGTTACAATATAAAATTGGCTCAGGTAATTACATATTTACATCAACTATTTCTAACAAATAAATTATTATAAATGAAAACTAGGTGGCAAACATTTAAACAATTATTCTTTGTATTAGCTATACTATTA
The DNA here is from genome assembly GCA_043780175.1 of Chitinophagales bacterium. Taxonomy (GTDB): domain Bacteria; phylum Bacteroidota; class Bacteroidia; order Chitinophagales; family Chitinophagaceae; genus Parasediminibacterium. Next base: position 419 of record JAYWCY010000032.1, on the reverse strand, counting down.
TTGGCTTTCAACGGAATCTCACAGCGATCAATTTTATCATTTGATAATAACTGGAAGTTTGTAAAAGAAGATGTAAAAGGTGCAGAAAACCCCGTCTTTAATGATGCCGCTTGGCGTAGTTTAAATGTACCGCATGATTGGATGATAGAAGGACCATATGACAGAAATAATCCAACTGGTCGTGGTGGTGGGTATTTGCCATCTGGTATTGGCTGGTATCGAAAAACGTTTGTAATGGACGAAGCAGATGGTAAAAAGCTTGTCAACATTGAGTTTGATGGTGTAATGGCCAATAGCGAAGTCTATATAAATGGCAAATTATTGGACAAACGACCTTATGGTTATATTAGTTTTGGATACGATATTTCTAAGTATTTAAATTTTGGTAAAGGCAAAACAAATACCATCGCAGTTCGTGC
>JAYWCY010000031.1:0-4999 GCA_043780175.1 Chitinophagales bacterium | reverse complement strand
CTTCTCGCCGGGGTTATACACAACAACCTGCAGAAGCCAATAAAGATGGCGTAATTGCAGATGCATATAAGTTGCAAGATATCATTGCATCTGGCTTACTAGACCCAGATTTTTACAACGTTACTTACTACACTTACGAGCTGCAAATGACTATGTTTCAAGCCATAGGTGGTATGGATAAAATTGCATTGGCCTTGCAGGCAAAATTACAATCGTCTATAAAATTTGGTGCAGAAGTAACCGACATTAAAAACACCAGCAATGGTGTTAGCGTTAGCTATAAAACTAAAGAAGGTTTACAGCAATTACAAGGCGATTTGTGCATTTGTACCATTCCTTTACCTGTACTGAGTAATATTAATCATAATTTCTCTAGTGATGTTAGTCGTGCTATCGATTATATTCAGTATATTAACACCTGCAAAATTGGCTTACAATTTAAAAGGCGTTTTTGGGAAGAAGATGAAGGGGTTTATGGCGGTATTACGCACACCAATAACGAGCTGACGCAGATATTTTACCCCAATAATAATTACCTAAGCAAGAAGGGCATTCTGATAGGTTTTTATAATTTTAACGATAAGGCAAAAAGGGTAGGTGCATTGAGTTTTAAAGAACGAGAGCAATTGGCTTTGCAAAAAGGTAGCCTCATTCATCCGCAATATGGCAGCGAGTTTGAGCAATCTTTTTCTATCGGTTGGCACAATACAAAATATACCCAAGGTGGCTGGGCAGTGTATAGCGATGCTGAACGTAAAACGGTGTACCAAGCCTTATTAAAACCAGATGGTAATGTGTATTTTGCTGGTGAGCATTTAACCTATTGGAATGCATGGATGGCTGGTGCATTTTTATCTGCACGTAGTGTTGTATCTCATATTCATGCAAGGGTAAATGAGCAGAAACTAGCGTATCAATCACCCATATAAACAATTGTAACCAAAACAATCATACTAAAAACAATCATACTAAAAACAATCTACCATGCAAACAAACATCAACCGCAGACAATGGCTTAGAAACAGTGCCCTAATCACAGGTGGACTAACCGTGTTACCAAGCCTTTTTAATAAATTGGTCGCTAATGCTGGTGTTTTAAAAGCACCAAACAACCCGTTTTTTTCTGATATACTAACTGATAAAGAAGCTGCCAACGAATTTAATACTGGTAAGCCACAATTAAAAGCGCGTTTGTTTGCCAACGAAAACCCCTGGGGGCCATCACAAGCAGCTAAATCGGCCATTGTAGATGCCTTGGCTACTAGTTATCAATATAGTTTTATGAATCTGCCTGACCTTGAAAAAAAGATAACAGACTTTGAAGGTGTACCGCAAGACCAAGTACTCTTAGATGCTGGTTCGTCGCAATTATTATTGGCTGCAGCCATGCACTTTGGTAAAGATGGTGGCACAATTTTAACCTGCGATCCAACGTATGATGACCTACTGAGAAAAGCGTCGGCCTTTAATGCTAATATTATCAGAGTACCATTAACAGCAGATTATAAATACGATTTAGATGCTTTAGAAGCTAAAATAGATAGTAAAACCTCGTTGGTATATATTGTAAATCCCAATAATCCAACTGGTACTGTATTGGACTCTGGTAAACTAAAAGCCTTCTGCGACAGGGTTTCAGCCAAAGTGCCTATTTTTATTGATGAGGCTTATATTGATTATTTGCCAGATCCGCAAGCCGCCACTTTAATAGACAATGTGAAAAAAGGACAAAACGTAATTGTTGCCAGAACCTTCTCTAAATTATACGGTTTTGCAGGCTTACGCGTTGGTTATATTATTGCCCAGCCAGCCATGATTAAAACGTTATCTCGATATACAGATAATGGTGGTAATATTTCTGCACCAACACTTGCTGCAGCCATGGCATCATTTAAAGAGCAGCCTTATTGCGGGCAAATTATCAAAAATACACAAGCCTCAAAAGATTATTTATACAGCGTTTTAAAAGCTGAAGGGTACGATTATATTCCTTCATCTACCAACTTCGTCATGTTTCCTATAAAAATGGATGGTAAAAAGTTTGCCGATGAAATGATGAAACGCAGTGTAGGTGTACGTTTCTGGAAAATGAATGGTAAAGATTATTGCCGGGTAAGCATTGGACGAATGGACGAAATGGAAGCATTCGCGAAAGCATTTAAAGAGATTTCGTAAGTCGTTTGAACGAGGATTTTGTAGGATTATTAGGATGTATTGGATTAATTCCAAAAAATCATCCAAATCCTACAAAATCTCGGTTCAGATAATTCTTTTGGTCACCAGCTGCAGTTTTTCAATATAGCATCGTTGCGTCGCACACTGCAGCGCTTAGTTCTTTTATGTTGCAAACCTTTCTATTGTATTAAACACAGAAAGTTTAATAAAGACGATTTCAGACAAAATAAATAGTAATGAGACAAGTCATTTTATTAGGATTAATAGTAATTGCATCAATTACAACAACATTTGCACAAGATGCAAAACTTTCAAGCAGACCATTAACAATGGTAGAATACGATAAAGCAAAAACTTTTGCCATTGCAGATTTAGATAAAGACACCTATGTAAAATTTGAGAATACTTATATTCTTGACCGTTACGAAGCCAGAAAACCATATTTTATTACAGGTGATGATGGTATGAAAAAGCGTATGGATTTGTACAAGTTGGTGGCTAAAGAAGGTATGCAAGAATTGGGGTTAATGGTATTTTATACTACCGAAAAAGGTAAAGTATATAAAGCCTTAATGCCAAATTTTACAGCAGATAGCAAGGTTTGGGAACATTATTTCGAGGATATTCATGCAATAGATAAAGTAGAAGCAAATTTTGTGTTGAAGCTCTCTTATGTATTGTCTAAAGAAATGGGTTACCAGCTATACAAAGCAATAAACCAAGGTAAGGATTTGAGTAAAGATGCTGGTACTTATGGTAGCGATATTTGTTTTCCTGGCAGCGATGAAGTTGCAATGGCAGACGGTACTAAAAAGCTTTTAAAAGACATAAAACAAGGTGACGTAGTCTTAACATTTGATGCTGTAACCAAGCAATCAGTAGCTGTAAAAGTAAAAGGCTTAACTACTCATGATCCTAAAAATTATGCAATTACTACTTTGTTATTGGTAAAATCTATAGAAACAATCAATAACAACGGTATTGCTGTATTGCTTAATAGCAAAGCATTACAAGCTACACCGAATCATCCTATACAAACAATAAGTAATATTAAAGAAGCTGGCAAAATTATAATAGGTGAGCAATTGTATTGCTTCAATGAAACCAACAAAACAAATGAATTATACACCGTTTGGCAAACAACTGAGCAAGCTGGTGGCACACAAAAAGTGTACAATATTGTTGCCGAAGGTGGCACTACATTTATTATGAACAATGTGGTAGTAAGGCAGAAACTATAACGATTATGACTTTTTAACTATCATAATTATTCTGTATTACTAGATCTAAAGAGTTCTTCTAGGCATATTTATTTTGTTCCCGGCTTTTTAGGCATTACAGCTTTAGGTTGAACCGTTGGTGCAACTGGTGGTTTTGTAGCTGGTTGGGTTTGTATTTTGGTATCAGGTAGTTTAGCTGGTGGTGTTGTTGGCTTATTTATTGGTTTTGTATCAGCAGGTTTTGGTACACTTTTATCAGTTGCATCTGGTGTTACAAGTTGGGATTCTGCACCAATATCTTCGGGCTTAATATTACTAGGTACTTCATAATCTTTTGATGTGCCGCTGCCCATATTTTCACCTTCTGCCCCTAACGGCGGAGTGGTACCATTTAATTGGTCAAAAGAAATGTCGTTTGGCATCACATCTGGCTTTACAAAGCTCGCTTGAGGGTCAATACCAACAATATTTTTATCGTTTTGAACTTTTTCATAGAAATAAGCCCAAATAGGTAACGCAGCGGAAGAACCTTGACCAATATCTGTTGATTTGAACCGAATAAAACGATCGTCACAACCCACCCATGCACCACACAATAATTGTGGCGTGTAGCCCATAAACCATGCATCACTATTGTCGTTGGTCGTACCAGTTTTACCTGCAATTTCACCAGAAACACCGTAACTCCACATACGTCTACCGGTACCAAATTGCATAACGCCTTGCATCATTTTTATCATTGAATAAGCTGTTACATCACTTATTACTTCTCTGCGTAACGGCGTAAAACTCTGTAAATTATTACCATTTCTGTCCTCAATACGTGCAATAAACATTGGTTTTACATTAAAACCCCTACCTGGCAGCATACTATATGCTTGCATCATCTCATACAAAGAAATTTCACATGCACCAAGCGCAATAGAAGGGTTGGGTTCTATTTTTGTTTGTAAGCCACATTTATTATTCAAAAAATCTACAAATCGTTTTGCAGCATTATTTCCAGTACCATCTAGCTGTTTCATGATGTAGGCAGTAGCACAGTTTTTAGAAAATGCTAATGCCGAACTCATTGGCATAGCAACACCGCTACAGCTTTTTGTAGTAGCTGGCACTTTGCCGTAGGCTCCAAAACTTTGCTGCTGATCGTATACTATGGTATTTGGCGTAAAGCCAGCTTCTTCTATGGCAAGGCTATATAATAAAGGTTTTATCGTACTACCAACTTGGCGTTTTGTATTAAAGTTTACGTGATCGTATTTAAAAGTTTTAAAATCAATACCACCTACCCAAGCACGTACTTCACCACTTTGAGCATCCATAGCCATAAAACCGGTTTCTAGCATTTGGCGGTGATATTTTATGGAATCCATAGGTGTCATAACCGTATCTTTTCTACGGCTATTATTCCAAGCAAATACCTTCATCTTTATTGGCGTAAGAAAACTTTTAGCGATATCAACTTCATCCACACCGTCCTTTTTCATATTACGCCACCGATCTGTTTGTCTCATAGCATTTTCCAAAATATTAGCATGATCTCGCCACACATTACCCGATTTTACATCTTCTTGATTGTCAAGAATTTTTTGCATATAGCTCAT
>JAYWCY010000030.1:0-2150 GCA_043780175.1 Chitinophagales bacterium | reverse complement strand
TCCTCTCACATCTTCACCAGTAAAACCTGTGTTCATTTCACCGTATTTACCAAACTTGGCACTCATTAAATCGTAGTCACTTTCTATTCCAATTACTTGAAAACGATATGGATATAATTGTACAAATACATAGCCTGTTACGTTTTGCTGACTATTGGTTAAATAGGCTTCAATATCTCGCATTACAGGATCTAAAATTTGTCCTTCATGCAACCAATTACCATAAAATTGTGCCAACTGATCTTTCCAGTTTAATTGCCACTTGGTTAATACATGTTTTTCTAAAGCATGGTGTGCTTTTAAAATAACCATTGGTGCTGCAGCTTCAAAACCAACACGACCTTTAATGCCAATAATAGTATCACCAACGTGAATATCGCGACCAATGCCATAAGCACCAGCAATTGTCTGTAAGTATTGAATGGCTTGTGTAGGATGCGTAAATAATTGACCGCCTACGGCACTTAATTCACCTTTTACAAAACTCAATTTTATTTCTTCTGTATCTGTTTTGGTTACCTGCGTAGGCCATGCACTTTCTGGTAACATACCTTTACTCTCTAAGGTTTCTTTACCACCAACACTTGTGCCCCATAAACCTTTATTAATGCTGTACATGCTTTTTTCAAAGTTCATCTCAACACCTTTTTTCTTTAAATAATCAATTTCGTTTTCGCGGCTTAATTTCAAGTCACGTATTGGAGTAATAATTTCAACTCCAGGAATCATGATGTTAAAAATCATATCAAAACGTACTTGATCGTTACCGGCACCAGTACTGCCATGTGCTACCGCAACCGCATTTAGTTTTTTAGCATGTTCTGCAATGTGCAATGCTTGACTTAAACGCTCAGCACTTACACTCAATGGATAAGTATTGTTTTTTAAAACATTACCATATATTAAGTACTTGATAATGCTATCGTAATAACCTTCAACAGCGTTAACAGTTGTATGGGTTTTTACGCCCAATTTGTATGCATGCGCTTCTATTTGTACCAATTCTTCTTCGGTAAAACCACCTGTATTTACAATCACACTATGTACATCAAAACCTCTGTCTTCGGTTAAATATTTTACACAAAATGTGGTATCTAAACCACCACTAAAACCCAATACAACTTGTTTATTTTCCATACAAATGATATTATTAAAAATATAGTACTATTAAATATTGAATAAGAAACTGAAGAATGATTTAGATTTTTCAGAACTACCGGTATCTGTTTTCTTCTTAAACCATTGTAATAATTTGCTTTGTTTCAATCGATTAAAACGTTCGTATAGCTTTGAATGCTCTTTAAAATCAGCTGCTGTTTCTTTCGCTTCTTGTTTATCGGCTGGATCAAACAACATTGCTGTGCACATACAGTTTTTGCGATCTTTACTCATCAATATGTCATAATTGACACAGCTTTTGCAACCAGCCCAAAACACTTCATCATCTGTCAATTCGCTATAGGTAACAGGCTCGTAACCCAAGTCGCTATTAATTTTCATGACAGCCAAACCGGTTGTCAAGCCAAATATTTTTGATTCTGGATATTTTTGTCTCGATAAATTGAAAATCTTTTGTTTAATCAATTTAGCAACACCGCTTTTTCTAAATTCTGGAGCAACAATTAAACCGCTATTGGCCACAAATTTACCATGGCTCCATTCTTCTATATAGCAAAAGCCTACCCATTGGCCGCTAGGCATTAGCGCAATTACAGCTTTGCCTTCTAGCATTTTTGTTGCAATATATTCTGGACTGCGTTTGGCAATCCCTGTACCTCGGGCTTTTGCCGATGCTTCCATTTCGTCTGTAATACGAAGGGCGTAATGTGTATCTAAATGGTTAGCTACACGAACAATAATATCCTGCTGTTCCAACTTGAAAAATTAAAAAATGAGTGATACTTGTTAAAACGTCAACACTTGCAAAAAAGTGTTTGTAAGTTGGGAAAGGTTCACTGATAGGGGCAACTGCCAACTGCTCGTCCTATCAGCAACCACGTCTGGGTTGCGGATTAAAAGCAGGCATTACAGGTAAAAACTGTATTGCTGTTTGATATGAAGTTGTGTTTTTCAACTGCTTTTGTTTGTTTATTTTTATTTCAGGGCGTAAAAGTATATACATTAAACAGATTTTTGGCGAAATATTTATG
>JAYWCY010000029.1:0-2359 GCA_043780175.1 Chitinophagales bacterium | reverse complement strand
TGACGTTAAAGACAAAATATTTTCCATAATTGCACACGACTTACGAAACCCGATTGCCTCTATAAAAAGCTTTATTGGTGTAATAGACTATTTCGATTTGCCTGAGAAATTAAAAACCATGTTCATAAGTAAGGATGTAGAAGTTACCAATACCTTAGCAGTATTAGACAATTTATTGTTATGGGCAAAAACACAAATGATAAAATCAGAACCAGTTATAGTATCAGTAGCATTAAATACGGTAATTGATAGAACAATAAATTTGCTACAACCTATTGCCCTCACTAAAAACATCAGCATTATTAATAATACACCACCTAATTTTTTAGTAACTACCGATATTGATTTAACAGAAATTGTGATACGTAATATTATACAAAATGCGATTAAGTTTACTAAACCATGTGGGCAAATTGAAGTATTTGCTTCAGAGGATAGCCTGCATAAAATAATTTATATAAAAGATAATGGTATAGGTATGAGTAGCTTAAAAGCAGCAAATTTATTTAGTTTAAAAAACAACACATCTTCAAGGGGAACTGCCAATGAAACAGGGACAGGTTTGGGAATGATATTAAGTTATGAATTTATAACTGCTTGTAAAGGGGAGATAAAAGTGACTAGTGAAGAAGGTATAGGCACAACGCTGAGTGTGTATTTTTTAAAATAACTATTTAATTATTTGGCAAATTAAAGCGACACACCACTTAATTAATTGCATAACTACAAGTTTAACCTTGCAATTTTCCCACTACTACCAGCTAAGTAAATGGTGTTGCCTTTCTTTGCTTTTTGCACCACATGAAAGCTTTGTGTAGCAATTAGTTGCCAGTTGTTGCCGCCATCATAGCTAATATCTACACCACTTGTGCCGCAAGCAACCAAGGTCTTTTCATTGACATACATTACACAGCTTCTATAGCCATGAGGTGGTGTTTGTGGTTTGGTAAATATTGGTTTACCCTTTGCTTTTAGGTTTATTAATACGCAATTATTGGTAGTATCTTTATCATTGGCAAAATCGCCACCAACAACAACCGCTTTGGTCTTAAACACATCAATAGAGTTAGCACCAGTAGATGCTTTACCCTGAACAATTGGTAAATTATAAAATACGTTTTTATAATATATGCGTGAAGCTACGCCACCAGTTGCAAGTACATTGGGATAAACTTTATCATTGGTTGATTTAATATTGGTACCACTCGATGCAAAAAAAGCTTCTCCTTTGCGCAGTTTTGTTTTAACATCAACACTGTTTACGGTTACCCAACTATCGCCATAATCAATCGAAAACGCTTTAAATATCTGGTCATTAATAGGATCGCCAATGACCCATCCCATCCCTTTATAACTAAAATCTAGGGCATCTAAAAACATCCCTTTGGTGGTATCTTCAAATACCTTTTTCCATATTTGTCCGCCATCTTTTGTTTTTAAAATAATGGCAGGTTCTGCAATGCCTATTATTATGGCAGTATTGGCATCAAATGCCTCAATATCTCTAAAATCTCTTTTCTCGTAGCCAGTAATCGTTTGCCATACAAAAGTTTTACCGCCATCTACACTGCGTGCAACACTACCATTGCTACCACTACACCAAATAATAGTATCGTTTACTACGCTTAAACCTCTAATACTTACTTTTTTACTGGTATCTAGCAAAGCAATAGTAGGGTTCTGAGCAAATGCATTCACTGTTACTATACAGCAAATCATCAACAAGAAACTGTTTAAACGCATAGTGCTATTATTTACGGAAAGGTAGGTTTTAATCAACCGCTTCCCACAAGTATTAATAATTTCTCATGTTTCTATGTGTCTATTGTGCCTATGTGGTAAAATGATTATTTCTTATTACCATAATACTCAAAGGTTGGCATGGCATAACCAATGGTTGCGGTGGTTTTAGGTGCGGCCGCTTGTATAGAAGCTCGTATTAGTTGCAGCAACGCTTGAGTAGCTTCAGGAAAGTCAGCAATATAACCGTCTATATCGGTGGGTTTTGGTTTGTCGGTTTGCATAATTGGTTGAAGTGTAGTAACAAATATAATTTACAGCCTAATACGCGCAATTTCTCACCAGTTCTTGCATAAGCCACCTTTTTTTATCAGGTTCGCCAATGGCGAATTGAAAAAATCCGAAGGATATTTTTTCAAAAGATAAAAAGCAGTGGTGCTGCAAGAACGCAGCCCGCCGGCTGTGAGGCGAAAAGCCTACAATTGGATAGTCATATTAACTTAGGGGGATGTTTAACTGAAGTGCTAATTTTATTGCGTTTGCCCTGATTTCTCATCAGTTCTTGTATAAGCCACCTTTTTTTATCAGGTTCGCCAAAGGCGAATTGAAAAAATCCGAA
>JAYWCY010000028.1:0-8958 GCA_043780175.1 Chitinophagales bacterium | reverse complement strand
AGGCTAAGAAAATTATCATTTTCGATTTGTTTAATGATTCAAATCTTACTGCTTGTATATACAGGATTTTCTTAGACAAAGACAATGGTATTAATGATCCGTGGTATGATTTTATTCTGCACAATATTTTCTTTGGCCTTTGGTATGCAACCAATGACCTTAATAGATTTAATGTTATCAAAATAAAACCGAAAGAGTACATCAGTAAATCATATTATGAGGTACAAACAATGCTTGAGCAAATGAGTGCAGAAGAGATTGAAAAAATATACAGCGATTTGTCTAAGGGAAGCTTTTGGCAACAAATGCCTGCTGATGCTTTAGCTGTAAAAGGCTTAATGGAAAATATTAATGTTTCGAAGAAACAAAAAAACTTAACAGGATCTGCTAAAGATTATATAAAAAATTACCCTAATAGTATTTACTGCGAGTTTGCCAATAATTTTAAATAAACCAAAACGATAAAAATGAAAAAAAAACAATTTGCAATTGTTGTAATTTTGCTATGCCTATTTGTTAAAGTTCAGGCTCAGTCTAAAATTTTTAAAGAAATTAGTGAGGATATAAAAAGCGCTACGTTCACAATTATGCAGGAAAAGGCAGTAGTTGGGTACTTGGTATTTACACAATTAGAAAAAGCCAGTGTAGATTCTTTTAATTATCGATTAACCATAATGGACGAGAATTTAAATGATATAGGTAAAGTGGATTTTAAGGATAACCAATTAGAATTACAATCAATAGCTTTTGAGAATGATATTTTAGCACTTGGCTACCTAAAAGTAATAAATGGTGCAAAAAAAGGAGCGATAAATAAAAGATTTGTACAATTACATTTTTTAAATCTTGATGGCAAAATAGTTAAAAAGCAAGAACTAAAACTGCCAGATCAACCAGTGGTTAAATCACAAATTATTTGGTTTGGTAATTACAAAAACTTTAAAGGTCAGGTCTCTACCCATGTGCAAATTAATGCTGCGAAAAATAAAGGGTTTAGTTGCTTATATACCGATGACGAAACGTCTAACTTATTGTTTTATGACTTCTCTGGCGAACAATTTTGGAAGAAGAAAATAAAAATTGGTGAGGGCGGTGGTTTTGCTCAAGCAGCTAATGGATATATTTATATTTTAACTAGTGAAAAAGATGCCACAAGCAAGTACGTGCCTAAAATTAATGCATATAGCTGTGATAATGGTGAAGGTGGTATGGTATATAATTTAAAAGATAAATTTAGACATAATTTAGCGATAACAACATTTTCGCCTGATCCTCAAACAGGTAATTTATGTGTAGCAGGCAGAGTTGAAAAAAGTAGTATGAGTGATCCTAGTGTCACAAATTTTTATGCTAAGAAAAATTATGTAGGGGTCTTTACACTAATATTTAATGGCAATACCAAAAAAAATGTAGTAGAAAAGTTCTCTTACTGGAACGATAATTCTAGCCAGCCATTAATTAAGTCAAACGGTAAAATTGTCGAATTAAACGGCTATCACACATTAGCAGCTTCATTTAGAGATTTTAGTGGCAACACATATTTTGCAGGTAATATTCTTAATAGAAGAACTAGAATTGTTAATAACTTAATCTCACCATATTTTTTATTTCTAAATGTGCTTTTTAAGGGGGTTAACAAATATAAAAACCTAGATGGTTGTGTATTAAAACAAGATGCAACTGGCAAATTGAGCGTAGCTAATGATATTCCATTAAAAAAACAAAATTTCAGTATGGGGAAAGTTCTATATGATGGATATTATAACGATCGTCGTTTTTATCCAATTGCGAATGCTACTAACAACAATAATTACTTAATAATTGACGACAAAGAGTACGTAACCATATTTGATGTAACAAAAAATAAGGTGGTAAAGACAATTAATCATAAGGAAGATAGAAGAACTACAATAGAAGTATCAGGTGCCAAGGAAGGCCACATTATGATAATTGAGTACAATAAAAAAGAAAAGACAACAAAACTGTCTATTGAAGCAATATAGTAGTTATTATATAAGTAAGCACAAAATCCCGCTGTAATGGCGGGATTTTTTATTATATTCAGTTTTCAAAAAAATCAATTGCATGAAACTAATTACTTCGATGGCTATAATAGCTACTGGTTTAGCAGCTTGCCATCAACAACACAATTCTCAACTAACCACATTTAAACCTATTGCAGTGAAGTATCCGGTTACTCATAAAGACACGAGCGTTATAGACACCTATTTTGGAACACCAGTAGCTGACCCTTATCGCTGGCTAGAAGATGATAGGAGTAAAGAAACCGCCGCTTGGGTAAAAGCAGAAAACATAGTTACACAAGGCTATTTGCAAGCCATTCCTTTTCGTGATGCCATTAAAAAACGTTACGAAACCTTATTTAATTACGAGAAGTATTCAGCCCCGTTTAAAGAAGGCAAATACACATATTATTATCGCAATTCTGGCTTGCAAAACCAAAGCGTTATTTACCGTGAATCAGCAGATAATAAAGAGGCTGAATTATTTTTAGATCCCAATAGTTTCTCAAAAGATGGTACGACTTCTTTAGCTGGTATTCATTTTACAGAAGATGGTTCATTGGCTGCTTATAACATTTCTGAAGGTGGTAGCGACTGGCAGAAAATCATCATTTTTGATGCAACTACAAAAAAGCAAATTGGCGATACCATGCTGGATATTAAATTTAGTGGAGCTAGCTGGAAAGGCAATGAGGGCTTCTATTATAGCACATATGACAGACCAAAAGATGGTAGTTTTTTAGCTGGCAAAACACAGAACCACAAACTCTATTTTCATAAAATGGGTACATCGCAAAAAGAAGATAAATTGATATTTGGTGGTGGTACTATTCAGCACCGTTATGTAGGTGGCGGTGTAAGCGAAAATCAACATTGGCTCATTATTTCTGCGGCCGATGCCACTTATGGTAACGAATTATTTGTGCAAGATTTAACCAAGCCAAATGCACCCATAATACAGCTTGTAACTGGCAAAAAGAACAACCACAATATTATTGATGTAGATGATCATTATTTCTACATACAAACTGATGCAAATGCACCAACAGGCAAAATTGTAACAGCACCAATAGCTACCCCTACCATCGACAACTGGAAAACTTTGGTAGATACAAAACCAGAAGTGTTATCAGCTTCATCAGGTGGTGGTTATTTGTTTTGTTCTTATTTAAAAGATGCAGTTACCAAAGTGTATCAACATACAATGGATGGTAGATTATTACACGAAATTGAATTGCCTGGTTTGGGTACAGCCGATGGCTTTTATGCCAAAACAAAAGAGCAGGAATTATACTATACATATACTTCTTACATAAGCCCTGCCACTATTTATAAGTACCATATTGCTACTGGCAAAAGTGACTTATACAAGCAATCGCAAGTAAAATTTAACCCTACCGATTATGAGTCAAAGCAAGTGTTTTATACCTCAAAAGACGGCACTAAAATTCCCATGATTATCACCTTTAAAAAAGGTATTGAACTGAATGGTAAAAACCCTTGTTTGCTGTACGGTTATGGTGGTTTTAGCGTAAGCCTTACGCCTTATTTCAGTACGTCAAACATTATTTTGCTAGAAAATGGTGGTGTGTTTGCCGTACCAAATATTCGTGGTGGTGGTGAGTATGGCGAGTCTTGGCATGAGCAAGGTATTAAAACCAAAAAGCAAAATGTGTTTGACGATTTTATGGCTGCGGCACAATACCTAAAAGATAATAAATATACTAGTACCGAATATTTGGCGCTAGAAGGTGGTTCAAATGGGGGCTTATTAATTGGCGCATGTATCACCCAAAATCCTGGTATTTGCAAAGTAGCGTTTCCTGCAGTGGGTGTAATGGATATGTTGCGCTATCACAAGTTTACCGCTGGTGCTGGCTGGGCTTACGATTATGGCACTAGCGAAGACAGCAAAGAAATATTTGATTATCTCTATCATTATTCGCCTGTACACAATGTAAAACCAGCTGCTTACCCTGCTACTATGGTTACCACAGGCGATCATGACGACCGTGTAGTGCCAGCGCACAGCTTTAAATTTGCAGCCAATATGCAAGAAAAACAAACTGGCACTAACCCTGTTTTGATAAGGATTGAGGTAAAAGCTGGCCATGGTGCTGGCAGAAGCACCCAACAAATGATAGAAGAACAAACCGATAAATGGAGCTTTATGTTTTACAATATTGGTTTGCAACCAACATATTAAGCAAAACGTGTTTTTAATACATTTAACCCGCCCTATAGTGGCGGGTTAAATGTATCTGGTCAGTTTTAGTAGTACTAGAATGCGTTTGTTGCGTCGCACACTTGTACGTTCTTATTACTATGCAGCTTTTATCGTAGCATAGAAATTTCCATAGGAAATGGGCTGCTGCGTATTTTTATAACATGCATTTACATACAAACTCTTTAGCTTCACGCCATGCTTTATAAAATACTTACCGTTGCTGGTTTGGCAACTTTCGAGATTTACGCCGCTATACCTGCAGGTTTTTTGTTTGGCTTATCGCCTTGGGTTATCTTTTTTGCAAGTGTAACAGGTGGTATTGTAGGTGTATTTGTCGCCGCATTTTTAGGTGAAAAAATTGAAGCATTTATTGCTAAATATCGTAAGCCTAAGTTGGTAGTTAAAGAGAAAAAGCCAAGCCTTGCACACAAACTCATGGAGAAATACGGTGTCATTGGTTTGGGTTTGTTAGGTACGGTTACGGTAGGCGCACCAGTAAGTATTGCAGTAGGTGTAGGTTTTAATGTACCCATGCACAAATTGGCAATGTGGTGCTGTATTGGTGTTTTAACCCGTTGTGCAGTATTTACAACCATCGGTCATTATGGTATCCAGTTGTTTTAAATAAATTTTTCCTAACGGTTTGTTAAGCAGAAATTACCATTTTAAATCTCTCAAATACATTACCTATGCGTACATTGATTCTAGCAATTTTTTTAGTAATCGCTTCAAGTACTTCAGTATCAGCCCAAACCAAAATTACACCTGATGAAGCCGCTAAACATATTGGTGATAGTGTTACTGTGTGTGGTAAAATATTTGGCGGTAAGTATTTTGATAGAGGTGAGAATAAAATTACCTTGTTAAATATGGGTGCTGCTTACCCACAATCGCCTTTAACCATTGTAATTGAGGCAGATAGCAGAAAAAATTTTAACAATAAGCCAGAAGAGTTTTATGCAGAAAAAGAAGTATGTATTACTGGTATTGTGAAAGAATTTAAAGGCAAACCACAAATAATTATTACCAAAGAAACCGAAATAACGGTTCAGAAATAGACTTACAACCTTATAATTTTAAAGATAGTTATTGGGGGTTCAAAACGCTGGTCGTAGTCTTTCTCTTGTTGAATTTGAAGTACAAATGACATGCCTTTAACCACTTTGCCAAAAGCTGCAAAACCTTGTTTATCTGGCGCATTTTCGCCATTAAAATCTAAACCCGGTTCATCATCAATACAAATAAAAAATTCGGTGGTAGCAGTACCGGGTTCATTACGTGCCATAGAAATAGTACCTTCCTTGTGTAGTAAGCCTGTTTGCTGTGTGGATTCATGCGGGATGCCTGGAAGGCTTCTAGCTTTTTTGTTATTGCTGCGCCAGAGACCACCTTGTATTAGCTGCGTTTTTACTGCATCTGATGGTTGATTATTGACTTTTAAAACTCTGTAAAAACTGCTTCTGTTATAAAATCCAGAATCGATATAAGATAAAAAAGCTGCTACCGTTTTAGGTGCTTGTTTTGGAAATAATTCTACCTCAATATCGCCAAATTGGGTTTGAATTTCTATATGTGGATTTTCATATTCTTTTTTACGCTTGCAAGCAAATAAACATAAGCTAATGCAAATAATAAGTACAATTTGTTTCATAACAATCACTATATATCTGATGCAAAATAGCATTTAAAGCTTTTGTTTTTTAAAACTTAGTTACTAAAATTGCTGTTATCTATATTTACACAACTTTTACTATCAAAAAATTATTTACAATGCACGATATACACCTTCATCACCAAGAAAAACATCTTACAAGTTCTGAATTATTAACTGATATAGTAATAGGTATGAGCGATGGCTTAACGGTACCTTTTGCATTAGCTGCGGGTTTAAGTGGTGCTGTAAGCAGTACTAGTTTGATAGTGATTGCTGGTATCGCAGAAATTGCTGCTGGTTCAATTGCGATGGGGCTAGGGGGTTATTTGGCTGGTAAAACAGAGCAAGATCATTATAATAGTGAGTTGAAAAATGAATATGAAGAAATAGAAACTAAAACAGATGTTGAGAAAGAAGAAGTACGCGTTTTTTTTAGAGAGTGGGGTTTTAGTAAAGAATTGCAGGATAAAGCGGTAGAAGAAATTTGTAAAGACAAAGACCGCTGGGTTGAGTTTATGATGAAGCATGAACTTGGGTTAGATAAACCTGACCCTAAACGTGCCACGAAAAGTGCTTTTAATATCGGGTTGTCGTACGTACTTGGTGGTTTAATACCATTAAGCCCATATTTTTTTGTAGAGAATTCTGCCGATGCATTAAAAATATCTGTGATAGTCACCTTGATTTGCTTGTTTATTTTCGGCTATTTTAAAAGTAAAATGACAGGCGTTAACCCAATTATAGGTGGCTTAAAAGTGATGATGATTGGTGCCGCTGCTGCTGCTGCTGCATTTGGTATTGCTAAGGCAATTGATGGGAAGTAAAATGAAAATTTATGTTTTATCAATATCAAGTTATAGAATTGGTTGAAAGCATTAATCCTGTGATAAAGGTTGGTATGCAAGGTGTCGTTTTAGAAGTTTTGGAGAGTGATACCTATGAAATAGAATTTTTGGATGACGATGGGTTTAATTTTGAATTTGAAGGTAGATTCACTTTTACATTAAAAATAAATCAACTAAAGTCAGCGGAATAAGAAGTAGAATTATCCCATAATTATATTTTTCATTTAATAGCCTAAACTGCATAGCAGTTAAATATTTGTAGCCTAAAATGGAATTTAAAAAAGAACTCCATAGGAGTTCAACAGTATTAAAGCCACAATGCCCAATACCTATACACAATTATATATTCAATTCGTTTTTGCAGTAAAAGGACGAGAAAGCCTAGTTGAAAAAGCATGGAAAGATGATTTGTATAAATACATAACAGGCATTGTTCAAAACAATAAAAGCAACCTCATAGCTATTAATGGCACTGCTGACCATATTCACATATTTGTAGGATATAAACCATCTATATCCATACCAGATTTGGTAAAAGACATAAAAGTAGCCAGCACTTTATGGATTAATGGAAAAAGACTAGTAAAAGGAAAGTTCAGTTGGCAAGAAGGCTATGGCGCATTTTCTTATAGTCGTTCGCAGCTAGACGTGGTTTGTAAATATATTGCTAACCAAGAAGCACATCACAAGAAGAAGACGTTTCAACAAGAATATCTTGATTTTTTAAAACAGTTTGAGGTTGAATACGATGAAAAATATCTATTCGATTTTATAGAATAATATGTTGAACTCTTACAGAGTTCTTGTTTTTTTATCATTTTTTTCTACAAATATTTATCGCCTACGGCGAAGATTTACTTTGTAATAGTTGTGTTTAATAGCAATAAAAAATCCCACAGTTTTTGGGGAAAAGCTGTGGGATTCGAAATTATTCTAAAGATTAATTACGCATTAATAATCTGCACAAATTCATCTACAATTAATGATGCACCACCAACTAAGCCGCCATCAACATCGGGTTGAGAAAATAATTCAACTGCATTGTTAGCTTTTACGCTACCACCGTATAAAATAGAAATTTCATTGGCTACATCAGCACCATATTCTGCTGCAAAATGTGAGCGGATAAAGGCATGCATTTCTTGCGCTTGTGCGCTGCTAGCAGTTTTGCCGGTACCAATAGCCCAAATTGGTTCGTAAGCAATCACTACTTTTTGAATGGCTTCTGCTGATAAATGGAACAAACTTTCGGTTAATTGTGTAGCCACATAATCGTTTTGTGTATCAGCCTCACGAATAGCTAATGGTTCACCACAACAGAAGATAGGTGTGATGTTGTATTCTAAAGCGATATTGGTTTTATCAGCTAAAAATGCATTTGA
Organism: Chitinophagales bacterium; assembly: GCA_043780175.1. Taxonomy (GTDB): domain Bacteria; phylum Bacteroidota; class Bacteroidia; order Chitinophagales; family Chitinophagaceae; genus Parasediminibacterium. The sequence goes on along the minus strand of JAYWCY010000028.1, from coordinate 826 downwards.
TTCATTGAAATATTCACGTCTTTCAGAGTGACCAAGCACTACATAGTTAATGCCAATTGACTGTAACATTTCTGCCGAAATTTCGCCTGTGTATGCACCACTTTTTTTACTGTAAATATTTTGCGCAGCTACTTGTAAAAAGGGATTGCCAGCTAATTTTTTCTTAGCCATCATTAAGTAAGGTGCAGGTACTGCAAATATGGCTAATCTGCTTTCGCTAACGTTTAATGTTGCTGCTGCAAAAGCTTCTAATAAAGTATTTGCTTGTTCAAGTGTGCCATTCATTTTCCAGTTGGCTGCTGCAATTTGTTTACGCATAAGTATGGTTTAAAGTTTGGTGTTTGTAGTTTTCACCACATAGACACATAAGGCAAATAGTTTTGGTTAACATCCTACTTTTTCTATGTGTCTATATGCCTATGTGGTTAAGGCGTTAAAGCTTCAAAGATATGTTTCAGTATATCAATTTCAGCATCAGTAATTACTTGATGTTTCATTTGTTTCCAATTGTTAATATCAGTATAGGCTTTTTCTAAATCGTATTCAGCCAATGTACCCCATGTAAAGTTGGGTATTTTTTTAGGTAGTAACCCTGCACCAAATACATTGCAACATACACCAATAAAGGATCCTGTATTAACAGATGCGTTAATTGCCACCCGACTATAATCACCCATTAGCACACCACATTTTTGTCCACCCGATACAAAAGCATCCGCACCAGCGTTCCATATTTTCACGTCCCCCCCCGTATTTTTTACATTGCTATTGCTACTACCAGCGCCCAAATTGCACCATTCGCCAATGATACTATCGCCTAAATAAC
>JAYWCY010000027.1:0-6221 GCA_043780175.1 Chitinophagales bacterium | reverse complement strand
TGCCAATATTTTGATTATAAGTGTTTTCAAATTTGGTAAGTGGGTTAAACACTTCAGACAAAAGCAGATTGCTAAACCCATACTTACCAATTGTATTAGGTACAGTATTGTAAACTGGTACGGTAGGATCGAAATTTAAAGCACTACCAATAATACTATTAAAAGAGTTTTCTTGAACCCCCACTGAATTAAGATTTAAATACGTTGTGTTTATAATAAACTTCAATTTCGGCGTTAAATCGAAAGATAAATTGGCCGTTATGTTGGCACGGGTAAATCTTGATTTATCGTTGCCCCCAACAATACCACCTTGGCTTAAATAACCACCAGACAAGAAATAAGACATATTATTACTGCCACCTTTTGCAGAAATATTATGGGTTTGAATATTTGCATCTTTAAAAATTTGTTTTTGCCAATCGGTACCAACACCCAGCTTAGACAAATCGTTAAAAATAATACCACCACCAGAAGCCACACTACCTTCGTTAATTATCGCCCCATATTCGGATGCGTTTAAAACTGGTATCGTATTCATTACTTGTTGAATACCAAAACTGCTATTAAGGCTTAATTCTGTTTTTTGATTTTTACGACCACTTTTTGTTGTTATCACCAAAACACCGTTGCCACCACTAACACCATAAATAGCGGCAGAAGCTGCATCTTTTAAAACACTGATACTTTCAATATCAGAAGGATTGATGGAGTTTAAATCGGCTTGAGTTTGTTGCGTACCATCAATAACTACCAATGGCCCATTACCAGAATAGGAAGGAATACCCCTAATAGTTATAGTTGGTGCAGAACCTGGTGAACCGTTTTGAATAACATTTACACCAGAAGCTGTGCCTTGTAGGGCTTCTTCAATTCTTACTGGTTTTAATTTTTCAATATCCGCACTTTTAATGGTAGAAATAGCACCAGAAACTTTGGTTACTTTTTGGGTACCATAACCAACCACCACCACATCGTTTAAATTGTTGGCGGCACTTTCTACCAAACTAAAATTTAGTTGGGCAGCATTGTTTATTTTTTGTTTTTGAGTAGTTAGGCCTACATAGCTAATTACCAATGTAGCACCCTTGTTGGCAGCAATTTTAAAAGTGCCATTAGCATCTGTTAATACAGATTTTGTAGTACCCTCAATAGATACTGTTGCACCTACCAAAAGCTCTCCTGAATTTTTGTTTAGAACCTTACCAGTTATTGCAAGACTTTGTGCCATTGCTTGGTTTAAAAAACTTGCTAGGATGATAGCAACACACAGTAGTGCAAATTTAAATTTCATAATGCAATCGTTTAAAATGACAAAAAAATAAGATTGTAAAAGTATACTGTGGCGGTCATAATTATAAATAAAACAGCCTCTTCAATGCTACATCAACACAACTTACATTGACTGTTTTTAAGCAATTTTAGTACATCAACATTACATCAGCCAATTATTTTCATAAAAAAGACAGACAATTGGCTTTCTCAAAAATTTGGGAAGGCCAATTGTCTGTCCATTAATCTAAGAAGCATTTAGTTTATTAAAACTTTGCTCGTTTTAATTGCTGTACCATCTTTTAAAACTAAAAAATAATTGCCCCTAGCAAGGTTTGTTATATCAATTTGAACAGTTGTGTTAGAATTCTGGTTGGTTAAAACTACTGTTTTTACTATTTTCCCATCTGTATTTACCAAACTTAAACTAGCGGTATTGGCTTGAATAGTTTGCAATGCCACCACTACTTTATTGTTTACTGGGTTTGGATAAAACGAGAATCCTAACGCATCGGTATTTGAGAAATTTACAGATACAATAGATGAATAGGCTTGCTTACCATCATTATCTATTTGTTTTAAACGATAATAATTAACGCCGCTTAGTGGGTTATTATCGGTTAAACTGTATTGGTTGGTTGTTGTGGTAGAGCCGTTACCAGTAATAAATTGTAATTGGTTCCAATTAGTAGCATCGTTGCTACGTTCAACTGCAAAACCTTTATTATTAATTTCAGATAATGTCTTCCAAGATAATACAACTGTACTAGCTTTTTTTGCCGCTACAAATTCAGAAAGATTTACAGGTAGAGTTGTTGACGTACTGAAATATACATTTTCAACAAAAATTGTTGTGTTAGATCCTGTAAATAATAGTTGCGATAGATTAGCTCTTGTATCTAAGCCAGAAGTAGAGAAGGCCGATAATGGGATATTATAGCTATTCCATTGATTTATTTTAGGATTAGCATCTAATACAATTTGAGACGACTTATCATCACCACCACCATATGCATTATCAGCACCAAAATCAACAAGCTTCAAGCCTATGGCTGAACTATTAGGGGTCCAAACATCTACATGAAAAAAGTTCATAGCAGTTGCATTTATTGAATTAGCACCAGTAAATTCTGTACCGGAGTAATTTAAATTATAATACTTAATAGTTCGAGTAGTAGCAATTATAGTATCTACTGTAACAGCACTTTGCCATGAAGTACCCCAAGTATTAATTGTTCTATTAGGCATGTATGGGGCATAAGAACTTAATAAAGGAATAACGTTAGCTGCGGCAACAGTTGGCGTAGGTGCTGCGATGGTTGGGGGGGCATAACCAACATTTAGCGTTGCAGTTATTGTACCAGAACTATAACTACCAGCGGCGGCTTGTGTAGCTGTGATAATGGCCGAACCTGAACTAACAAGCGTAACTGTAGTGCCAGAAACGGTTGCCACATTTGTGTTGCCGCTTGTATACGTAAATGCGCCAGTGCTGTTAGAGGTTGGTGCTGTTAACATAAACGGTACATCGGTGGCAACTTTATTAGTAGGTACGGTAAAGTTTGATAATGTTGGCAACGATTGATTAGTAAAAAAGTAAATGTTATCAAGATAAATGTTAGTACCACTGTTGGGCGTGTTAGATACAAGTTTAAATTGAATAATATTATTTAATGTTACACCTTGAGATGAATACTTATTTAAAGGAATAGTTACATTGTTCCATCCAGATAAAGCCAAGTTGACAGTTACGAATTTCTCGTGATCGGCTGGGGCATCAATTAAATATATATCTAGTTTGGTACAATCTGGTGTCCATATATCAAAATGGACACTATCAATTGACGCTAAGTTAATCCCCCCCCCAAAGTCTATCCCTTGATAATTCAAATTGGCATATTTTCTTATTTTTTCTGTCCCTACTGTTATTTCTGATGCACTTGCAAAACCAGTTTGCCCCCAATTTGGGTTAAAATCTACACCTGTTCGGTTAGTATAAGCCCCACCATAAATAGAAATAACGTTAGCGGCACTTCTTGTTGGTGGCGCAGTTGGTGCTGCTGGTGGTTGAGCAATTACCTTAAAAAGTGTTAAAGTTAAAAGGGCAGAGAGTAAGTAATGCTTTTTCATTTGTTTATTTTTGTTTTAATGGATAAAAAAGTTAATATATACAATGCACAACAAATAGATTGTGGTAAATCAATCGTTTAAGAGCTGGCAATCATTCAAATTGTACCTAAAAATAATCAGTATTAAAATGATTAATAGGAACGTAAGTACATCATTACTACATCACTAGAAAGCATCCATCCAAATCAGCGTCTCATTGTTGTTACATCAATTCTACATCATTAAAAAAGTGATAATATTATTATAGCTTTTTTAATTAAACATCAGTTTAAAAGGTACAAAACCGTCTACTTTTAATAGGTAAATACCAGCTGCTGGCTTAGTAGGCAAATTGACTTGTAATTGATTTCCTTGCGTTGCAGTTAGCCCTTGAAATATTATTTTTCCCACCATATCTATTAGTTGTATACCCAGTTGGCCAGTAGCTGTACCGGTAGTAAAAAGGTTAATGATCGTTCCGTTTACAGGATTTGGGTAAACGCTTAACCCACTTTTATTTGTATTTATGTTAATGGATTGTACACCAAAAACAGTCTGTTTGCCATCTTTATCCACTTGTGTTAAGCGATAATAATTAACGCCACTTATAGGTAAAACATCTACTGTCTTATAATTTTTCTGACTATTTGTATTACCCTTAGAAAACAGTTTTGATAGTTGGGTAAATGTTCTGCCATCAGTGCTTTTCTCAACTAAAAAATAATCGCTATTAATTTCAGAAGCTGTAACCCAATTAATAGCCACGCTACCATCGTTTTGCAAAGTCGCATTGTAACTTAATAATATAACTGGTAATGCTGTGAGGCAATTAGTGCCAACGGTATAACTATGTGGTGTGGCACTTGAGTTTCTCTCGCCACTTGGCGGGGTATTATATGTAAAATAAATACTAGTTTGTGTGCCGTTTGCTATGGCTTTTGTAAATCTAAAGTCAGTACCAACAGCCGTCATATTATAACCAGGATAGCCACCAGAAGTGCTTTCTCGCACATAAATTAATGCGCTGGCACAACCTGTAATTGGACTTAATGGATGAAATGTAAATGTGACATTGCCATTTAAGGTTTCAGCTTTATAGCTGTAATCACCATTAGCAATTGTGCCACAAAAGCCTTTAGAATTATCAATACTCACAATAATTTTCACTTCAGAAGACGTGGTTGATAATAAACTATTGTCCGTTGCTTTTGCTGTAAGGCTATAATTACCTGCTGGTACATTATTCCAATTAATAGTATAAGGGCTAGAAGTAGCAGTACCAATTAAAGTTGCACCATTATAAAATTCTACTTTACTTATAGTGCCATTAGCATCTGTAGCAGTAGCAGTAACCGTAATATTGGCAACTTCTACGTAGCTAGCATTATTACTAGGCGATGTAATGCTAACAGTTGGTGGTGTACCCGAAATGCCTGTGCAATTTGCCCCAACGGTATAACTATGTGGATTAGCAGCAGAATTTCTCTCTCCTGCCGGCGGTGTTTGATATGTAAAGTAGAAACTTGTTGGCGTGCTGGTGGCAATCGTTTTTGTAAATATAAAATCGGTACCAGAAGGAGACATCGCATAACCAGGATAACCACCCGTTAAGCCCTCTCTTACATAAATTAATGCATAACTACAACCTGTAATAGGCGTTAAGGGATGCATAGTATATGTTACAACGCTGCCTACTGTAACTGCTTTGTATTCGTAATCACCACTTACAGCTGTACCGCAGTAGCCATCTGTGTTAGGTGCATTTACAACAATATTCACAGCAGTTGATGTAGTACTTAATGCAGTATTGTCTGTGGATTTAGCAGTTAATACATACGAACCAGCAGCCACATTATTCCAAGTATAAGTGTATGGGCTGCTAGTAGACGTCCCTAATAAAGTGCTGCCATTATAGAACTCAACTTTAGTAATGGTACTATTGGTAACTGCTACAGCAGTTGCATTGATGGTAATACTTGCCGGTGCTGTAAAACTTGTCGCATCAGCTGGAGACGTAATAGCAGCCGTAGGTGCACCAGCCACACATTGTGTACCCACCACGTAATTATGTGGGGCAGCACTCGAATTTCTTTCGCCACCAGCAGGAACATTATACGAAAAGTAAAAACTAGTTGATGTAGCATCTGCGATGGCTTGGCTGTAAATAAAATCAGATCCCGAAGCAGTCATAGTATAACCTGGATAAGCACCGCTTGCACCAGTTCTTAAATATATAATAGCTGAAGAACTACCCGTAATTGGGCTTAACGGATGAAATTTAAAATAGACTGTACCAGCATTTGTGTATACCTCATAACTATAATCGCCGCTTACGGCAGTGCCCACACACGGCACTTTTGCTACCGAAATATTTACAGCTGCAGAAGTTGTGGTATTAGCATTATTATCAGTAGCAACTGCAGTAATAACATAATTACCCAATGGCACATTCGACCAATTATAACTATATGGGCTTGTAGTGGCAGTACCCAGCAAAGTATTACCATTATAAAACGCTACTTGTGTTACAGTTCCATTAGCTTCAGCTGCATTCGCTGTAATAGTAATGGTAGCTGGCGGAGTAAATGTGGCATTATTAGCAGGCGATGTAATACTTACCGTTGGTTTTATAGGATTAGTAACTGTAATATTTATAACTGAGGAAGTAGTTGTTAAACCACCATTGTCAGTTGCTTTTGCAGTTAAAGCATAATTGCCAGCGGTAGCACCAGACCAAACATAACTATACGGGCTTGTTGTAGCAGTGCCGAGCAAAGTAGACCCATTATAAAAATCAACTTTATAAATACTGCCATCGCTATCAGTCGCATTAGCGGTGATGG
>JAYWCY010000026.1:0-4487 GCA_043780175.1 Chitinophagales bacterium | reverse complement strand
TCGTAACCTAAATTTTAGTGTTTGAACAGTCACAAGCATTCATCAGATCTATGTAATTCCAGATTCTAGATAGCTGCAATGTGGTTCAGTCGCAAACAGAACCGCTTTCTACTAATCTGATAATTATCCATGATAATTTTGCATATTTTATTTTTCTTATAACATACTCAGTATTACCCTTTGTGAGGCAACAGTATGGTTGTACTTTTTACATTTGTGGTCAATGGCTTTTTATTTGTTCCCTTGATGGTAGCCAAGGATACTTGTGTTGTTTTTGTAGCTCTTCATAGCCAATATCTTTAACAGTTGTTGTGTCTTTAGCAACTATCAAAACGTTTAATCGAAAGTGCTAAGTTTTACAACAGACAACCTTTAAAAAGGACTTCAAGCATATGGTTTACTGTTTTCCATTTCATATATTATTATAAATAAATGATACCTTTTAGAATACGATAATTATCAACACTTCTAAATCTACATTTATGAAAAAGGTCTCTTCAATGATACAATTGCCACTCAAACACATTGCAATTAATATAGCAATGATGCATTTCTATAGCCTGAGGCAACATTACTGTACCAATCAACAAATAAGGTACCGCCAGATTGTGCCCATTCTGCAAAATGTAAATATGCTAATGTGATATCTTTTTGTTCAATTGGATATTTGAAACTAGCTGTTGGTAAACTAATTGCAAATGGTAATCCTGTTTTTGTAACATAATAACTACCTGTGGCAGGATTTGTATTGTCGTCACCAGTACCAAATACAGTTTTATCTGCCAGAGTTGTTGGTATTTTACCAGCTAAGTGTACCTCATGCCTAGATGTACCTGAAAAACTAAGCATAAATGGATTATAATCTGTTCCGAAATCGCTAATTGTAGGCCCATTTGCCACGTCAAAACTAACTGTATAGGATTTTGTAGCAGAAGTTGGTGCACCAGCTACAGTGTTCCAATTAGCCATTTCATTACGCATATTGGTAAATAAAATAATAACTGCTTTATCTTGTCCAGCTTCTAATGAAGCGCCTACTACATTACTCACACTACTGCCAATTATGGGAAATTGTACACCAAAGCCATTGGCAAACATACCACCAGTAGCAACTAACGTAAAGTTGCCAATGACTTGCACAACGATATTACTAGCATTGGTTACAATGGTATATCTATAAATAATAACCATGTCATTCATGTCAAAATCGCCTTTAAATGGCCATTGATCTTCAAATGCAATAGTAGATCCTAAGCCAGTAGATGAGTAAGTATTATATGCTTTTTTAGAATCATTTGGATATTCGTCTAAATTATCTGGCACGCCATCCCCATCTGTATCTACAATGCCAGAGCAACTACCAGTTCCAAGTTGTACTTCATTTGTATCCATAGTCACAGCACCATTTAATGCTAGTAACTTACCTGTGGTAGTGCAACCAGTAGTCATTGTAATACTAGCAAGCGCAATTATATTACCAATAAAATTGGTATAGGTGCCAATTGTAGCTGAAGACCCAATTTGCCAAAATACATTTTTCCCTTTGCCACCGCTGCTCATAACCACTTTTGAATAACTAGCCGTAGTAAGCGTAGTGCCAATTTTAAAAATAAAAACAGCATTTGGATCACCACCATCATTTAGCGTAAGTGTTCCGGTTAATTGTGCAGAAGAACTAAAAGAATAGACACCTGGATTAAGGGTTATTCCGCCTAGTGTTGTTCCTAAAACAATACCTGTAAGATTATTTGCAAGTGGTACAACCTGCCCAATTAAATTGGTATAAATGTTATTAGCACTAATCATAGCAGCCCCTGCAAGCGATGCAGCGCCTGAATAGATTTGCCCCGACTGCATTATACCCGGCGGAAAACCTGTTACGGCAGTGCCCGGACTAACACCAACATTACAAGCGATAACAGTTGCGCCAGTATTTGTAACCGTTGCAGCGGCTAAAACAGAAAAAGTCTGTACAGCATTAAGTTGTGGCGCAACAACTTGCGCTGTCACATTGCGCAGTTGTATTACGCAAATGATAAAAAAGACGATGTATAAATTTGATAATTTCATTTTAAATAGATTTTCAGTATCGGATAATGGAATAACGATTTTTAAATAAATGATTAAAGATTTCGTAAAACTTTAAAGGCCAATTGACGTGCTAATATCTGTAGCGCCTACTTGAATAATTTGTGTCACTTTTGAATTGTCAGGAGAGTTTTTTACGATATAAACTTGTAATACCAGTTTAGATAGATAAACTTTACCCTTAAACGCCGTTTTGATACTTGTAGATCCCTTTAAAAGCAAATTACCGCCAGCATTTGGGTCACCATCGTAAATAGAAATTACATGCATCAAATCTTGAAATCTTGTATCTGTAAGTGTTACAGTAAAGTTGATATTTCTTGAACTTTCCCAAGTAAAACCACTGGGCGATTTAATATCATTGGTTGCGTTTATAACATTTGGAATAGGATTTACTGATTCTTTTTTACAAGAATTTGCAAACAATAAACTAAGGGACATCACCATTAATAGGTTGATTTTCATAGGTAATAGGTATTTGAATTTTAAATAAAAAGCGTATTTGTACACACGAGTCCTGTTTGTAGTTGATTGTTAATGCACCATTAATAATCAACTACGAATAGTAGAAGATCCCAAAAATTGAAGTCATTTGATTGCTGCTAAAGTAATGTTAGCAATGAGTAGCCTTTTGTAAAGCCAAAATAAAAAAGATGTTATTACACAATAAGAAAATGTACTGTGAGATCGTTATTTGTAAGAAAAGTATGTAACAACATGTATTATGCTGTAGCCAGTAATTCTGAAAGCCAGTAAGGATATAGAAATCGCAAAATATTGTTTAACAAAACGATATTTTTTATTGCGAAAAATGAACAGATATCGGAATTTGCGGGAAAGGTAAAGTATAATTGTTGAAATACAGCAAAGTATTTTTTGGGGCAAGACCCACAAAACTAATATTTCAAGAATATATATGATTTTTTGCTAAAAGTAGCTGTCTAAATCCTTATTTATTTACATCTATCTTAGGAAAAAATGTCATTAATAACGTAACCCCGCAAAGGAACACAAGGGCAATTAGAGCAGGTTTTTTTTCGGGGCATTCCCCCATCATACAAGTGGTAAGTACTATATAATTGCGTATAGACCAAGAGAAATTGAGTGCACCTAAAAATACATTGGTACGCTTGGCCCACACTTTTGGTAATGCAAAGAAAGCAGCCATAATAACGGTGAAGAATATGTTTACTTTTCCGGGTGTACCAAAGTCTGTGCCTTTGGCATTCATTCCAGAAATTACCAAGTCTTTACTAACGATGGTTACCCAAGGTAAAAAACAAATACAAATTATTAATAAAGCAGATACGAATCCTATTGTTTGTGACTGTTTCAAAACCGATTGTTTTAGTTACCAAATGGCTGGCGAAGATAGGCGCTTGCTAATGAAATAACAGAATCAACCCTGTTTATTTATCATTACCAACCTATACCATAATCTTCGCCATTATTACTGCTACCACCCCAAAAACTACCATGTTTCCAATCGAATAATATGGCATTGATAGGTCCACTGCTTCTATCATCATAACTTAATTTGTAACCCATGTTTTCTAATGCATTAATAAGTGCTGGCTCTTTAGTTTTGGTATTTAATAATAAGTTGCCCGCTTTAGGTTTTCTATCATCTATTTGAGAGCCACCCAAGCTTAGCCACAATTGATTGGTATTAATATTAGCTGCTTCGCAAGCTTGTTGAATGGTCATTCCAAATTCTACCACATTTAAAAAACATTGCAGTAAATTTTGGTCTTGTGTGTCGCCGCCTTGCACACCAAAACACATAAATGGCTTGCCATCTTTTAATGCAATTGTAGGTGTTAAGGTCACTCTTGGTCTTTTACCAGGTGCAACTACGTTAAATGGGTCTATGGTGCTATCTAATACAAAACTTTGCATACGCTGGCTCATACCCACGCCTGTTTTACCTGCAATACAAGCAGGGATCCAACCGCCGCTCGGGGTTATAGACACAACCCAACCCTCCTTATCAGCCGCTTCTACACTAGTTGTACCACGTTTTAGTCTATCCATATAGTCATCATCCACCACGGTAATACTAGATGTTCTGGTATCGTGTTTCGGCTGAAAATTACCATTGTTACTCGTTGTATCTGGATTGTATAATTGTTGTCGTTTGGCCAATAATACTGTAAAAGGATTGGTTTTACCTTCAAAAGGATAAGGGTCACCTGGCAGAATATTAGGATTATTTTTTTCAAATTGAATCAGTTTGGCTCTTTCTTTTCCATAGTTTTTACTTAATAAACCCGCCATCGGTTGGTTTTTAGAAAAACGTGGATCACCGTAATAGAAATCTCTATCGGCAAAAGCCAAACTCATCGTTTGGTATATGGTATGAATATATTTCGCACTATTATACCCCATTGCCTTTAGGT
>JAYWCY010000025.1:0-19726 GCA_043780175.1 Chitinophagales bacterium | reverse complement strand
ATTTAGGGCATGCAAGGCCATATATCACTTTTGATATTGTACATCGCTATTTAAAACATTTGGGGTATCAAGTACGCTATGTGCGAAACATTACCGATGCGGGACATTTTGAAGAAGAGGGCAGAGAGGCCGAAGACAAAATAAGTAAAAAAGCTTTGCTAGAAAGACTTGAGCCGATGGAATTAGTACAGAAATACACTAATATGTTTCATTGGGCAATGGACCAATTTAATACAATACCACCAAGCATAGAACCAACCGCTACAGGCCATATTGTAGAGCAAATTGTTATGATTGAAAAAATTATTAAAGATGGCTATGCTTATGTTGCAAATGGTTCTGTTTATTTTGATGTAGAAAAATATAATACCGATTTTTCTAAATTAGGAATGCCTTATGGTATGCTTAGCGGTAGAAATTTAGAAGATCAATTAGATACTAGCAGAGAGCTAGATAACCAAGAGGAGAAGCGTAACAAAGCAGATTTCGCACTTTGGAAAAATGCGCCACCAGAACATATTATGCGTTGGCCTAGTCCTTGGGGTGATGGTTTCCCAGGCTGGCATATTGAGTGTAGTGCCATGAGTAACAAATATTTAGGTGCCGAGTTTGATATTCACGGCGGCGGCATGGATTTACAATTCCCCCATCATGAATGTGAAATAGCACAAAGTGCTGTATACAATCATAAAACAATGGCCAAATATTGGATTCATAATAATATGATTACCATCAATGGCAGAAAGATGGGTAAAAGCTACAATAACGTAATAAAGCTGAGTGAATTATTTACAGGCTCGCATCCATTGCTAGCGCAAGCTTATCATCCAATGACCATTCGCTTTTTTATATTACAAAGCCATTATAGAAGCCCACTAGATTTTGGTAATGACGCCTTAAAAGCATCAGAAAAAGCCTTTAAACGTTTATGGGAAGCATATGATATTCTTATGAAGTTTGAAGTAAAAGAACTGTCGAACGTCGAACGTCGAACGTCAACCGAACTTGATTTTAAAGTAAATAAATTGGTAGCAGAGTTTGATGAATTTCTTGATGATGATTTTAGTACTGCAAAAGTTTTGGCAAACATGTTTGAACTCGTACCAATTATTAATGGCATTAAAGATCAACATATCGCTATTGAAGCATTACAGCCTAGTACTATTCAATTATTACAAGTACAAATGAAAGCTTTTATTGAAGATATTTTTGGGCTAAAACAAGAAGCTACAGGAGCTGATAAACTTAAAGGCATTATGGAATTACTAATTGCCTTACGCAAGGATGCTAAGACGAAAAAAGACTTTGTAACCAGCGATAGAATTCGTAATGAGTTAGCGACGCTTGGTGTACTATTAAAAGACGAAAAAGGTGGTGACATGAGCTATACTATTGAGTGATTAGTCAACAGATAATTTTGCATGTTTCTCTGGATTATAAACATGTTTCCATCTACGGTGACTCCATAAATAATTGGAGGGCTCTTGCCTAATAGAGTCCTCGATTTTTTTAATTATTACTTTGGTTAATTCGCCATCTTTATAATCGTTTGGAGTAGTTGTTACCAATTCAAAATTCCCTTTGTAATACCCTCTTTTTACTTTATAAAAATGGGTATAAATAAGTGGCAAATCATTCATTTTGGCACCTCGTTCAGGACCTTTCACAAATGGCACTTTTTTACCAAAAAAATCAACCCAATAAGCTTTTGAAGTATTTGCTGCATTTTGGTCTGCCACTAAAATAAGTGCATAATTACTTTTAGATAATGGTTGGAAATCTTTTGCAAAATTGGTAGATGATACCAACTTAGTACCAAACCTTGAACGAATATGGTACATCAACCTATCAAACACATTATTAGAAACCGGCTTATATGCAACAATAAAAGGATATTTACTAATTAAACCAACGGCCAAATTTGCAAATTCCCAATTGAAATAATGACCTGTAATTAAGTGAACGCGTTCATGTTTTTCAACTAATTCATTGACAACTTCAATATTTATTATAAAGCGTTTTTTCATCTCATTTTCTGTGATTGACACAAGTTTAATGAGCTCAATAAAATTATCTGTAAACCCTTTGTAAAAATCCTTAGCAATACGTATTCTTTCGGTTTCGGTTTTTTCTGGGAAAGCAATTGCCAAATTATCTGTAACTATCTTTCTACGATACTTGAATACATAATAAATCAAGAAGTAGCAACCATCACTAATCAGGTAAATAATAAACCATGGCAATAGTGATAATAGATAAAATATGGCGTAAACTATATAGTACATTAGTTTGGAATTTGGAGATAATGTTTTAAAGTTTAGATAGTTTGATGACTTCTATTTAAACTTAATACCTTTTAATTCAGAATTTTGAAAGCTCTGTATTAAAGAACGAATTAATCTTGAAATTTCATTAATCAACCCTTTTAAATATTCAAATCTTTCAATGGCGATAATTGAAAAATCACAAGCTCTGTATATCTGAGAAAGACTTTCCATTAAAGAACCATGTGCAATGGTTAAAAAGTTTTTAAATTCAGCATTTCCCATTCTACCAAATCCTTCGGCTATTTTATCCATTACAGACCCACTAGATGCTCATAACTGGTTCTTCAAATCGAAATCTTTTGCCAATTCAATATATTTAATATCTTCTTTTAGTTCATTGCAACATGTTCTAGCTTTTTGCCAAGCAATAATGTCTTCCAGTTGTTTAAAAGTACCCATATGGTTGTTTTAAAATAAACTATCAAACTTTCTAAACTTATAAACGATTGAACTAACCAAACTATAAACTAAAGTATAATATTCTGCAGCAAAGCACTTTTTTCTAAATGATCCGTGTTGTAATGCAAGCCCCTGCTTTCTTTTCTAAATTCGGCACCTTTTACAATTAAATAGCCCACGGTAATAAGATTTCTCAACTCACATAATTGTGGAGATACTTTTGTGTTACGGTACAAATCTTCTGTTTCTTCATATAGCAAATCTAAGCGTTTCATAGCGCGTTTTAAACGTACGTCTGTTCGTACAATACCAACATAGTCGCTCATTATTTGCTCAAGCTCTTTACGGGTTTGCGTAATTAAAATCATTTCTTTAGGTTCGCTGGTACCTTTAATTTTCCAATCCGGAATTGTTGTTTCAAAGGCAATATCATTTACACGATTAACGCTATCTAAAAAGCATCTATGCCCAAATACCATGGCTTCTAATAAACTATTACTTGCCAAGCGATTCGCACCATGTAAACCTGTACTAGCACATTCACCACATGCGTATAAATGTTGAATAGATGTTCTCCCATGCTCGTCCGTTTTTATGCCACCACAGCTATAGTGTGCTGCTGGCGCAACAGGTATCATATCCTTAGCAACATCAATACCAATACTTAAACATTTCTCATAAATATTGGGGAAGTGATGGATGAACTTCTGTAAGTCCATATGTCTACAATCTAAATATACATGCTCGGTGCCATTTTTTTTCATTTCATTATCAATAGCTCTAGCAACAATATCGCGTGGCGCTAAGTCTTTACGGGCATCATAACGTTCCATAAAAGCTTCACCTTGCTTATTTCTAAGAATGCCACCATCCCCACGTACTGCTTCTGTAATTAAAAAAGAAGGACTTTCACCAGGCTGGTATAAAGCAGTGGGGTGAAACTGTATAAATTCCATGTTTTCTATTCTACCTTTCGCTCTGTACACCATTGCCACACCATCACCCGTAGCAATTCGTGGGTTAGTGGTGGTTCTGTAAACTTGGCCATTACCACCAGTTGCAAGCAAGGTAATTTTAGAAAGTATGGTATCTATTTTATTAGTTTGAGAGTTGAGTACATACACACCATAACAAGTAATATCAGTGGTAGATTTTGTAACCAAATAACCAAGGTGGTGCTGTGTAATAATATCAACTACAAAACAATGATTTAGCAGTTGAATATTTGAAGTGTTGCGAAGCTCGTGCAACAGTGCTCTTTCCATTTCTTTACCCGTAACATCTTTATGGTGCAGAATACGATTTTCACTATGACCACCTTCTTTGCCAAGTGAATAATCGCCATTATCATCTTTATCAAATCTCGCACCGTATTCAATAATTTCTTTAATACGCTCGGGGCCTTCGGTTACAACAATTTCTACAGTTTTAGGATTACATAAACCATCCCCCGCAATCAACGTGTCGTCTATGTGTTTGTCGTAGCTATCTTTCTCCTCGTCCCACACTCCTGCAATACCGCCTTGTGCATACTTGGTATTAGTTTCATCGGCTTGTGTTTTGGTAATAACGACAATCATTTTATCTGAATGTGCTTTCGCCGTTTTTAAAGCATATGTAAGCCCTGCAATACCGCTTCCAATAATTAAAAAATCTGTTTTCATATATAAATTATGTAGGCTTTAGTAAATTGAATTAAATAAGCTTGCGAATTTAACGAAGGCGATTAGAATAAATAAGCTAAAATTATATAATCTGCACGCTAGGATCCATTTCATGCTTAGCAGCTAATCTATTAAGTTACAAGAGTGGTATATCTTAACTTCAATAAAAATTTAAATCGAATGCTACATAATACTACAACTGATGCTTACAAAAATTATAAATTTTGTATTCATGACATAATATATGTTGCAGGGTTAGGCAAGAAAATATTTTAAAATAATTGACAAAGCAGCATAATGGTGATAAAAATGTCTATATTACGGGTGTAAATCATTACCCCCAATGACAGAACAAACCATATTACAAGGCTGTTTGCAGAGCGATTTATTGGCACAGAGAGAGTTGTACAACTATTACAGCCCAAAAATGCTAAGCGTTTGTTA
This sequence comes from Chitinophagales bacterium, assembly GCA_043780175.1. Lineage (GTDB taxonomy): Bacteria > Bacteroidota > Bacteroidia > Chitinophagales > Chitinophagaceae > Parasediminibacterium. The sequence goes on along the minus strand of JAYWCY010000025.1, from coordinate 14,892 downwards.
TCGATTTGCACAGCATAGGGAAGATGCCGAAGACATGCTACAAGAGGCGTTTATAAAGGTGTTTACGCAAATTCACACTTTTCAAAACAAAGGTGCTTTTGAAGGTTGGATACGCAGAATTGTGGTGCATACTTGTATTAATTTCTTGAAAAAATATAAGAAATTTAACGAGCATACTGACATTGATTACGCCAATAATTTGTTTGTAAAGGAAGAGTCAATACCTTCTATTATGCAAGCAAAACAAGTGGTAGAATGTATAAGGCTACTACCAATTGGTTATAGAACCGTATTAAACTTATACGCTATTGAAGGCTATAGCCACAAAGAAGTAGGTGAGATGCTTGAAATAGGTGAAAGTACTAGTAGAAGTCAATACACAAGAGCAAAAGCAATGCTTGAAACAATATTGGTGAAGAAAAGAATTATTGATAATCCAAAACCAGAGTTTAACTGGATGGCAACTATCAGAAATAAATGATGAACGAGGGTTATGAACAACCAAGACCATAAAGATGCCTTTGAGCAATTTTTAACCGAAGAGACTGACAAGCATCAAATGTTTGCCTCAGACGCTGTTTGGGCAAATATTAGCAAGCAGGTACAAACTCGTGAATCATGGCCTGCACTTACGATTGTTGCTTTTTTAATAATTATCAGTTTAAGTGTTGCGACTTTTTTAAACTATCCACCAGACAATATTTTAGCAAAAATTCATTATAACGATAGTGTGCAAATTGCTAACCAAAAGCAAGATGCTGCAAGAATTGCTAGCATACCTCAAGATGATAATTTTGAAGCTAGAATTTCTTCCCAAAAAATAACCGAAAAGACCTTTGCAACAATTAATCAACAACAAACTACCGCAATAACACCAGCAATTGTAATAGCAGACGTAGTAGAACCACACAAATCGGAACCCATTAACGATAAGGTTAATGCCGCTATAACTAAACCAGACTTTGCCTCAACTACTAAATTACCATTTACAGTATTAGAAGAAGTGCCCCTAATGGCAAGTTTAATTACTGAAAAGACCGCCCCAGCACCAAATGACACACAAAAAACAAGGGTAAAAAAAGAAAGTACTGATGAAGCGACTGATAATATTTACAAAGACTTTTATGCTTCGCTAATTAAAAAACATAACAAAAGAGATTCAAGATGGTCGTACGATGTGTACGCTACCCCGTCAAAAAGTTTCAGAAAACTAGAAGACGACAAAGAAAGAGACCAATACACAACCACATCAAGCAGTGCTAATACCAACAACACTACTAGCCTTGGCAATACTGTAAAACATAAGCCAGCATTGGGTTTAGAAGCAGGCTTTACTATTGGCTACAACCTTACAAATCGCTTTAAAGTTAAAGCTGGACTACAATTTAATATTCGTCAATATTATATTGATGCGTACCAAACGTTTGGTGTAGCAACCATTGCTATTGTTCAAAATAACCGTTTAGATTCATTAACCTTTTACTCTCGTTTTGGCAGCGCCGGTAGCAGCTATGCTGAAACAAAATTGGATAATAGATTGTATCAATTATCTATTCCTTTAGGCGTACAATGGGATGCGATACAAGGTAAAAAACTTGGTATAAGCTTTGGTGCTTCTGTACAACCAACATTTACATTGAATAAAAATGTGTACCTAATATCTACCGATTATAAATATTACGCTAATGGCGAATCTTTTTTTAGAAAATGGAATTTTAATACCGCTATCGACGTAAACATTAGCTATAAGCTTAATGATGTTAAATTGTATTTAGGACCACAAGTTCGTTATCAGCATTTACCTACCTATAACGATTCTTATCCAATTAAAGAATACAGATTGGATTACGGAGTAAAAATTGGCATTATTAAAGGCTTTTAATTATAGCCGAACGGATAATTTTGCAGGATGAAACAAATAATTCTGCTATTAACTATTTCCCTTACCATGTTCTCCTTGGGCTGTAAAAACAAGGCAGTAAAACAAGCTACATCTGTAACCGATACAACTCATTTTTTCAGTATAGGTAACTTTTTTTTGGGCGAAATAAAAGATGTAGAAACAACACCATATCTCATTTACCAAATAATCACAAAAGGCAGTGGTAGTAAAGATTCTATTGCTATTACCAAAGAAATATTTGCTACAATAACAAAGCAGTTTATTGCCTGTGATATAAGCGATGCCACTAAAAAACAAAACTATGTAGAGACAGCTTTTAAAGACAATTCAACCAAAAGTATCACCCTTAACTACAGTACTAAAAACAAAGATTTACCCATACAAAATATTGATATATTATTTAACGAAGAAACCAATACTGTTAACCGCATTTTTATTAGACAAATACTTGACAATAAAGACTCGTCTATAACAATATTGTATAGCTGGAAAGCTAATAAGAGTTTTACGATTACCAAATCGATAGTTAAGCAAAATGGCACACCATATACTGACCAACAGTATGTAAATTGGAATGATAAAAATTAAAATTAATTAAATATTTTAGTGGTAAGATAAGACGACATGACGCAGCAAGATTTTCAAAACATTGCACACACGATACCACATCAGCCAGGTATCTATAAATATTACGATGCGAGTAATATGCTGTTATATGTAGGCAAGGCAAAAGATTTACGTAAGCGGACAAGTTCTTATTTTTCTAAAACATTTACCAGTTATAAAACGCATGAGCTAGTACAACGTATTCATCATGTGGAGTTTACAATTGTAGATAGTGAGCAAGATGCTTTTTTGCTAGAAAATTCATTGATTAAACAATTTCAGCCACGGTTTAATATCAACTTAAAAGATGATAAAACCTACCCTTTTATTGTTATTAAAAAAGAACCTTACCCTCGTATTTTTTTAACCAGAAGAAAATTTAACGATGGCTCTGAATACCTTGGTCCTTTTACATCTTCGGGTAGAGTTAGAGAATTAATCAGCTTTATTAAACAATATATTCCTTTACGCAGTTGCAAATTAAATCTTACAGAAAGTAACATACAAAAAGGCAAGTTTAAAGTATGTTTAGAATACCATTTAGGTAACTGCAAAGGCCCATGTGAAGGCTTGCAAACTTTACAGGATTACAACGATGGCATTCAACAAATGCGTGACTTACTAAAAGGCAATTTGAGTTCTGTAATCGCGAAATACAAAGCCCAGATGCTTGAATACGCAACCAATATGCAGTTTGAAAAAGCTGAAATGATGCGCAAAAAATTAGAACATTTAGAAAGCTATCAATCGAAAAGTATTATTGTAAGTAGGCACTTAACCAACTTAGATGTTTACTCAATTTTAAAAGACGAGAAAACAGCTTATGTAAATTATTTGATGGTACAAGGTGGTACAATTATACAAACACATACAGTACAGCTAGAACCAAAATTAGACGAAACAGAAGCCGAGGTTTTAAGCTTTGCAATAGCTAATTTAAGAGAGACATTTAATAGCCTTAGTAACGAGATCATTGTACCATTTGAAGTAGAAGTAGCTCACCCTACTATCACTATAACCATACCGAAAGCTGGTGATAAAAAGAAGTTGCTGGACCTTAGTTTAAAGAATGTAAACTATTACCAAGAAGAGATAAGAAAAAAGAAAATACTGCATTTAGAAGGGAAAAGTGATTGGGAAAAGAAAAATGTATTATACGAACTCCAAGAATATTTGCAATTGCCAGAAGCACCCGTACATATTGAATGTTTTGACAATTCAAACTTTCAAGGGGCATACCCTGTAAGTGCAATGGTGTGCTTTAAAGATGGCATTGCTAGTAATAAAGATTATAGGCATTATAATGTAAAAACAGTGCAAGGCATTAATGACTTTGCCACCATGAAAGAAGTCGTTTATAGGCGCTATAAACGCTTAACGCTAGAGAATCAATCACTGCCACAATTGGTAATTATAGATGGTGGTAAAGGGCAACTTAGTAGTGCCATGCAAGCCTTAGAAGCATTAAATTTAGTTGGCCAAATGACGGTTGTTGGACTAGCCAAAAATGAAGAAGAAATTTTTTTTCCTGGAGATAGTGAATCTTTTAAATTGCCTTGGGATAGCGATAGTTTAAAACTAATAAGACGAATTCGTGACGAGGTGCATCGCTTTGGCATTACCTTTCACCGAAATCAACGCAGTAAAGGCACATTTAAAAACGAATTAGAGACAATAAAAGGTATTGGCAAGCAAACTGCTACAGATTTGTTAAAGGCTTTTAAATCGGTTAAAACCATTCAAACAAAAACAGAAAAAGAACTAACCGAAATTGTAGGATTATCAAAAGCAAAATTGATAGTCGCACATTTTAACACAACTCAAAATAGTTAATAGTGGCTGATTGATAGCAAATGGGCTTTCACTTTTCACTTTTCACTTTTCACTACCATGACAGATTACATTAATATAGGAAAAATTGTAGCGCCTTTTGGCTTAAAAGGGGAATTGATTTTAAAACATGGCTTGGCTAAAAAATTAGTTTTAAAAAATGTAGATGCTATTTTTATTGAGGAAATAAAAGGTAGCTATTTACCCTATTTTTTAATTGCGTCAAAAGCCAAAACGCATGATGAAACCTATGTAGAAGTTGAAGGTATTATCACAAAAGAACAAGCACAAAAGCTAGTGCAAAAGCAAGTGTGGTTGTTGGATGCTGATTTTAGAAGATTGGCGGGAAACGATAGCCCAATTTCGTTATTGGGCTTTACCATTTTTGATGATGGTACAGCTATTGGCGTTATTGATGAAGTGATAGAACAACCACATCAAGTGCTACTACAAATTAACTATAATGGCAATGAAGCATTAATTCCTCTACACGAAGAAACCATAGACAGAATAGATAGAAAAGCCAAAGAAGTACATTTATTTTTACCAGATGGCTTATTAGAAATTTATCAATAAAAGCACAGCTTCTTATTTTTTGGCAAATAGTTTATCAGCCATTTTAGCATCGTGATGGTAAATATCATCTCTAAAATTTAACAAGCCATCTTGATCTACCCAAGCTGTAAAGTACTTAATTGTTACAGGCACCGTAGGTTTAATAGTAAGCCATTTTTCTTTAGGTAACTTCATTAAGCTTTTAATTGAATCTATTGTATAAATCGTATCTCTACGAAGTAGAAACTGTGCAAGTTTGATAGGTTCACCCAGCCTTATACAACCATGACTAAATGAGCGTTTCGAGGCTGAGAATAACTCTTTATTAGGGGTGTCGTGTAAATAAATATTGTAGCTATTGGGAAATAAAAATTTCACGCCACCAAGCGAATTTGATGGTCCAGGCTTTTGCCGAACAACAGGTATTTTACCATGATAACCTGTAATTTCCATATTATTTTTTGTCAAATAATTAGGATCTCTTTGCATTGCTGGCATTACCTCTTTTTTAGTAATATCATCAGTCACATTCCAATATGGGCTAAATACGACATATAATAAATTGCCATTGAAAATTACAGTGCTATTTGCTGCTGTGCCCACCACTACATTCATATTAAAACTGTACTTACCAGAATCATAAACATGTAGTTTATATTCAGGAATATTTACAACCAAATGATCTGTGGTTAAGGTATCTGGCAACATCCACCTAGCCCGTTCCATATTTACCAAAATCTTGCGTATCAAGCTGTCTACCGACCTGTTTAGTTCTTTAAAAGTAGATGCGCCAACTAGCCCACTTGCATTTAAACCATATCGTTTTTGAAACTGCTTTACTGCTTTAAGCATAGTCGTATCAAATAGTTTAGATGTATCTGTAGCTGATAAATCGCCAAAAGCTGTCAACCGCATTTTTACTTGTTGAACAACTAAACTTGAATCTCCTTTTTTAAGCGATTTTATGACTGAAATTGAATCCCAATTAGTATTATTTTTTAATGTATAATATTGAAGTAAATATTTTTCAAGTCGTCTATAATCTGAGTTTAAAGGCTCATAATCATCCAACCTTTTGCCCTTTGTTTTTACCATAGAGTCTAGTGCAGCAGTAACATCTATTTTTTTTCGAGGGATGAACCAACCTAGTTCTTTTGCATTGATATCACTACCTTGATATACTTTAGATGTGTATTTAAAAAACTGACCAGTTAACAATAATTCTGCTTTTAATGCCAGAGGGTCCGTCACATTTGCTCGAAATGGATGGTTGTTAAACAGCTCGTATAGTTTTTGTAAATCTGCACTATAAATGCTGCTATCTCTTATATCTGCAATATAACTGTTTTGTAAGTTATAAAAATTGTGTGCTTGCTCTATTAAGCCGCTTGTATCAAACCAAGCAAATTCATAATTACGGTGCTTGTAAAAATCAAAAAAATCTTGCTTAAATTTAAGTAATATGCTATCGCGGGTAATAAATTTATCAAGTCTTACACTATCTAAAAAAAGGTTATTATATGATGTTTGTTCTGTAATACTTGAATCAATAATTACAGACTTCTTGTTTTTGTTTTTACAGCCAACGATAGATAGTATAATAATAATAAACACGCGTATTGTTCTATACATAAATTATATTATTCTATTAAAATTAAGGATTTATGAGTAATGCGGCCACTAAAATACCAGCCGTTTCTGTACGCAACCTTGTATTACCTAAACTTACAGGTTGGTATTGGTGTTGCAATGCCATATCTATTTCTGCTACTGTAAAATCACCTTCTGGGCCAATTACTATTTGTGTGTTATCAGCAATGTCTAGATTACGCAACATCGGCTTCTGTCCTTCTTCACAATGTGCTATTAGCTTTAGTGTTTGATTAGCTGTTTGCATTACGGATTTTACATTCGTGGGTTCGTGTAATTTTGGTAGCCATACTTGTTGACTTTGCAACATAGCAGCTACAACAATACTTTGCATTCTGTCAAATCTAAAATGTTGGCGTTCGGTTCTGTTACACAACAAAGGGATGATTTCTGCAATACCCATTTCCGTAGCTTTTTCTAAAAACCACTCAAACCTATTGGCGTTTTTAAGTAATGAAATACCAATACTAATTTGCCTAGCAGGCTGAGGTAAAAATGTAGTGCTTTCTATAGCTACAGTACAGTGTCGCTTATCGCTTTTAGTAATAATCGCAACATATGCATTGCCTTTACCATCTGTGAGTTGTAAGCGTTCACCTTCTTTCATGCGAAGCACTTGTACGCAATGCTTGCTTGTTTCTTCGCTGAGTATAATTGAAGATGCAGTAATAATTTCTGGTTGATAAAAAAAAGGTAATGCCATTAAAACAAGATTATAAAAAGCGGCTACTTAATGAGGCTTTGAGCTGTTTTTTTATTAATAATTTAATCGTGCACGACCATTAATGGCACATGACTATGAAATGCCAATAATTTTGTATGGCTGCGTTTAAATAATTTTTCAAACCAACCATGCTTTTTAGGAATAGTGACTAATAGGTCAACATTTTTCGAGTCAACAAAATCGTTAATACCATCAATAAATGAGATATTATTTACAAAGAAATACTCGGGATTATAGCCTTGCAACAGGCAGTTCAAGTTTGCTATTTGCTCGTCTTTGTCAGCTTCTTCTTCACCATCATTTACATGTAGTACAAAAAACTTAGCTTTTATTGTATCTAATAATTTTTTTATCGGCCCCAGAGGTGTAGTTGAGGCCACTTTCTTTAAATCAACAGCTAAGGTTATTTCTTCGATAATTTTAAATACCGCATTTGGCGGTACAATAATCATTGGCACTGTAATTTCCCTTGCTACGTCTACTGTATTGCTGCCAATCAAGTTTTCTTCTAACGCACTACCACCTGTAATACCCATTACAACAAATGAAGCACCAGTTGTTTCAGCCGCTTCGCTAATGCCACTTACTAGCGTATTAAGATTACTAAGCTTTTCAATTGTAATACTACCATCACATAAATGATGTAGCTCATTGGCAAAAGTAGATAACCCAGTTTCACTAATATTTTTATATGTCTCTATATCTACCGGCATGATAGATGGCACTGTTGGATCAATAGAAATAGTTGGCATAATTGCCTCGTATGCATTGTATAAAATCACTTTAGATGCACCAATTTGCTTGGCTAAACCCATAGCATACATAGCGGCATTTTTTGCTGTAGCCGAAAAATCAGTAGGAACTAGTATTGTTTTCATGACATTGAAATTAAGTGTGTAAAAATTATGTAAATCAACAATGTAAAGTTACCTATTATCATTAAACAAAAAGCCCCTTTCTGCAATAGAAAGGGGCTGAATATGTGTTAATTTTTTTCTAGCGACCTGGCATATTTAAAGGAATATCTCTCTTCAACATTTGGTCTCTATTTGCCATTACCCAAGCTGTATGAAATATCATACGTACCCGTTTTTCCATTAGGCTAAAATTAATTTTATCTACTGTATCGGTTGGTTTGTGATAGTCTGCAAGCAACATACCATCGTAGAAAAATAAAATTGGCACCCCCATTCTAGCAAAGTTATAATGGTCACTTCTATAATAAATTTGGTTTTTATCAGTTGGATCATCGTATTTATAATCCAAAGTCAAGTTTGTATATTTTTTATTAACCTCTTCGTTAATGATAGACAAATCACTACTTAATTTATCGTGACCAATTACATACACATAGTTAGTTGTATCCCCTGTTTTCCGCTCAGTATCTACTCTACCCACCATGTCAGTATTTAAGTCAACAGTAGTGTTAGCTAAAGGATATAACGGATGCTCAGAATAGTATTGAGAGCCCCAAAGACCTTTTTCTTCACCACTTACGGTGATGAACAAAATACTTCTACGTGGACCATTCCCTTTTTTCTTAGCCGCTGCAAAAGCCTCGGCCATTTGCAATACGCTAGTAGTGCCGCTACCGTCATCATCTGCACCATAATAAATAACAGTATCCCGCTTACCCAAATGATCGTAGTGACCACTTAAAACCACATATTCATCTTTTTTATCAGTGCCTTCTAATACACCTACCACATTACTGCTTTCAAGGTTATTAGTTACTTTATCTACCATTAATTTAGTTTCGGCATAGTAAACGCCTTTGTTTACTTCTTTCAACTTATCTAATGATAAAGTAGACGTTCTGCCTAATAATGCAGAAGCAATTTCTTCAGAAACAGTTACTGTGGCAAAGCTGCTTGTTGCTTTTGTTAAATACATGTCACCTTTAGTAGCAGTTACTACTTTTCTAGGAAAAGTACTAGATATTGATATGACACCTGCAGCGCCTTTTGTACGAGCCATACCAGCTTTTGCAAAAAAAGCAGTTGGCCCACCTCTGCGTGTAGGAGCATTAGCTGCTGGCTTATAATCTGCTGGCGCACCGTCAAGCAACAGAACTACTTTTCCTTTTACATCTACAGTAGCAAAATCTTCTGGCAAACCATACCCTACAAAAACCACTTCATTTACAGTAGTTACACCACTTACTGCACTTTGTAAGTTAAAAATAAAATCTTTATCAATTTGAAATGGCTTGCCATTTACAGATAATTTAGACCCCATCAATTCATCTTGATATACAGGATATACTTGCTGATAACTATCACCATTACCTGGTTTTAACCCATATTTTTTAAATAAATTTTCTATATAAGCAGCCGCTTTTTTCTGGCCAGGTGTTGCCGTTTCTCTACCTTCAAATTCGGCACTCGCTATCACTGTCAACTTATCTTTTAAGGCTTTGCTGGTTATTGTTTCAGCAAACTTAGCAGCAGCGTCATCGCTTTTTTGAGCCATGGCAAACATAGAAGCCAGTAGCATCGGTGTAAACAGTAGTTTCTTCATGATTATGTTTTAAAATAAGCGTTAATTTTTTTAAGTAACGAATGTGAAAGATAACCTCTATAAGCATTTACAAATAATTTTTTTGGATGAATGGGAGAGAATTGAAGACAATATTATCTAATGCGCTACAAGGATGTGTATTTTTGAGCCTAAATCTATTGCATGAAAGGTTTTATAATACTAAGTTTAAGTCTGTTGCTACTTGCTTGTTCTACTAGTAAAAAACTGATACAGCCTACAGTTCATTCAATTTCTGAATTAAAATTATTGGGCGAAATAGATGTGCCACACAATATGCGTTTTAAAAATACAACAGTTGGCGGGTTAAGTGGTATTGACTATGATTCAGCGAGCAATCTTTACTACATAATAAGCGACGATAGAAGCGCTATTAATGCGGCTCGTTGTTATACGGCCAAACTTTATATCACGCCTAAAGGCATTGATAGTGTAGCATTTGTAGATGTAATATTTTTGCAGCAAGAAGATGGCACTATATATCCAAATAATAAACAAAATCCGGGAAAAACACCAGATCCGGAAGCCATAAGATTCAATCCTGTTACTAAGCAATTAATTTGGACAAGCGAAGGCGAAAGAATCGTTAAGAAAAATGATACTGTACTTGAAAATCCTGCCATTACAAGCATTACAACTGGTGGTCAATACATAGATACGTTTAAGTTACCATCACAATTACTCATGCAAACTATTGAGAAAGGACCAAGACAAAATGGCGTTTTAGAAGGCTTAACATTTACCAATAATTACAAGCAATTGTATGTAAATGTTGAAGAACCTTTATATGAAGATGGGCCAAGAGCAATGCTTACAGATACCACCGCTTGGATTCGTTTTTTTAAATATGATGTAAAAAGTAAAAGGCAATTAAAACAATACGCCTACAAGCTTGACCCAATTGCTTATCCAGCCACACCAACAGATGCTTTTAAAATTAATGGCGTACCTGATATTTTAAGCATTAGCAACGATAAATTGTTGGTCATGGAACGTTCATATTCTACAGGTAGGCTAGCTTGTACCATTAAAATTTATGAAGCAGATTTAAGTAAGGCTACTAATGTTCGCCACAACAAATCTTTACAACAACATAGCAGTTTTACACCTACAACCAAACGATTGATTTTAAATTTTGATACCCTTAGTTTATACACTGACAATGTAGAAGGCATGACATTTGGCCCAACCTTACCTAATGGTCATAGAACATTGGTTTGTGTAGCTGATAATAACTTTGCTGTTCTAGAAAAAACACAGTTTTTCTTATTTGAAGTAATGCCGTAAAAAAATTACCACAAAGAATTACCGAGATGTTTACAAATAAACAATGTGTCTATTGTGGCTATATGGTGAAAAAAATCTTACAAATCACCCAATTGCGGTCGTAAAACAATGTCTTCCATTACAGCTTGAGCAGATAATTGCGAAGCTGCAAATACGATTTTAGCAACATCGTTTGCTTCCATGATACGACTTTCTTCTACACCACTACCTATCCAGCTATCGGTATAAGTTGCTCCTGGCATTACCGCAGACACTTTGATACCATGAGGTTTCAGTTCTTCCCGTAAGTTTTTACTAAAGCCGAGCAAAGCGTATTTACTAATACTATAGCTACCACCATTTGCATACGCTTGCAACGACGCTATAGAACAAATATTAAAGATACTACCACTTTTTCTAGTAATCATCTGTGGCAATAAGGCTCTGGTTAGATGATAAGCACTGTACAAATTGGTTTGTATCATTTGCGCTAGCAACCCCTCCTCTTCGTTATGTATTGCGCCTGGTAAAAACTGCCCTGCATTGTTTACAAGAATATCTGGTGTGCCATATTGTAAGCACCATTTAGCAAAAGCAATCACTTCTTCCTTCACACTCATATCTACTGGCAATCCTTTAATAATACAATCTGGAAACTCCAATAGCAACTCTTCCATCATTTTATACAATTGCAATTCGCCTCTGGCACATACAAGTAATGTGTAACCAACCGCTGCAAATTGCTTCGCTATAGCTTTTCCCAAACCTTTAGACGCACCAGTAATAACAATTATTTTATCGTGATTTGTAGTAAGCGATGTATTTTGCTGGTTCATTCTAGTAATTTAAAATTTTTGCAAACATAGTTTATGAGTCACTTACCGCAACCATTGTTTAACCCTAATCGCAAATACCAGCATCTTTTTTTTGACCTAGACCATACTATTTGGGATTTTGAAATGAATTCTAAAGAAACTTTAGCCGAATTGTTTAACACGCATCAATTAGCCCAAAAAGGCATCAACGATTTTGAAGCTTTTTTTGCTAAATACAACGAACACAATAACCGTTTATGGGATAGATACCACAAAGGTTTTATAAAGCAAGATGAGCTGAAATGGAAACGTATGTGGCTCACATTATTGGATTATAAAATTGCTGATGAGCCATTATCAAGGCAGCTTGGGCTTGAGTTTTTAACCATCTTGCCAACTAAGAAAAACTTGTTTCCATATACAGTTGAGATATTAAATTATTTAACCAATAAACAATATGATTTACATCTAATTACAAATGGCTTTGAAGTAACGCAAACCCAAAAATTGGTTAATAGTAATCTGTCGCATTATTTTAAAGAACTGATTACATCTGAAACGAGCAATAGCTTAAAGCCAAACAAAGCCATTTTCGAATATGCTTTTGCAAAAACAAAAGCTTTACCCGAAAAAAGCATTATGATAGGCGACAATTTAGAAGCAGATATTCAAGGTGGTATTAATGCTGGTATTGATACCATTTTTGTAAACCATATTAATGCGCAGCCACATATAATAGCTACGTATGAAGTGACGCATTTGAAAATGTTAGAAGAGATTTTTTAGTATTTTTAAACCATAACGGCACAATGGTTCACAAAAAAGTATTGTTTATTTTATTAAAATAAGATTTTCTCAATTGATTTAAAGCCTTCATCTACTGGTAATTGTTCCCATAAAATTTGATAGATAGCAGTGGCAATTGGCATATTAGCAGCTAAGGTTTTGTTGGTTAAGTAAATACATTTACTAGCATTATAGCCTTCTGCAACCATGTTTAGCTCTAATTGAGCAGATTTTACACTGTAACCTTTGCCAATCATATTGCCAAAGGTTCTATTGCGACTGTAAAGCGAGTAACAAGTTACCAATAAATCACCTAGATACACGGATGCTGAATAGTTGATGCTGCGCTGCTCTTCCTCACTTTCTTTATCCCATACAAGCTTGTGGCAAAAGGCGGCCATTTCTGCCGCCGCATTAGCGATGTATACACTTAAAAAATTATCTCCATACTCTAGCCCGTGTGCAATACCAGCACCTAGGGCATAAATATTTTTTAATACAGCGGCATATTGGACACCAATAATATCGTGGTTGATAATCGTGTTTAAATACTCTGTTTTAAAACTATTGGCTATTATATTTGCCATGGCTTCATCTTTACCAGAAAAAGTGAGATACGATAATTTTTCAGATGCGATTTCCTCTGCGTGACAAGGACCAAGCACTGTAAAATAATTACACAACGGTACATTAAAGTTATCGTACAAATATTCGTTTAATAGTTGATTATTTGAGGGCAATAAGCCTTTAATTGCCGAAATGATTTTCTTGTTTTGTAAAGCTTCTTTTGGCAAAGATGATAACACATCTATCACATAAGCTGATGGTACCGCTATAACCAATGCATCTGAATTAGAAACAACATCCTCTAGATTACAAGTAAGTTGCAACTGCTTAACATCAAAATACGCCGATCCTAAATAATGCGGATTGTGCCTACGTTTCTGCATGTAGGTTACATTTTTTTCACTGCGAATGAACCAGTTTATAGTATTGCCATTATCAGTTAAAATTTTAGCTAATGCTGTAGCCCAACTACCACTTCCTATCATTCCAAATTGCATGGCAAAAAATTTTGTTAGTGGGCAAACATACGAAAGCTTACAGTAAAGTATTTAACCTAAATTAATGTGTAGCTATTGCTCCCAAACGCCTTAGTAGTTTAAACTACTGAATCGTTTGTTTGCAAAGTGTTATAAAACTGAATCAATTCGATAGTGTCACTATCAGGTACATGCCTGTAGATCAACATCATACGTGTACGAATTTGTATCTTTCTAATATTGGCTTTATATGTTGTGGGATCACCAAGTTGTGGCTGCGTTTTAAGCAACTCTAGTGTAGCATGTGTATAATTTTTAAAATTGTCGGCATCTCTCAATGTCCATTTTGAGCTTCTCGTGTTAACAAAACGCCCATAAGATGCTATCGCTTGGTTTGACCAAAGAATTATTGAAACCATGTCGGGTGTTGTTTTTTTACTTTTGAATCATTGATACATTTTCCTTTATCAAGTTCCATTATTGCCTCGTTGATGGCTACCACTTGTTGCACTGGTAAAGCATTCCACCAATCTTTAATTATTGGTATCCGAGGTGTTCTTGTAGGCTTAAATCTAGGCTCGTATGAGGATTTTGTTTCAAGTTTCAATGCGTATCTATGCAATAGCATCACATCCATGTCACTTGCATTATCAATATACACATGTACTTCTTTACGCATTGCATCTATATCGTCCACTAATATTAATTTACTACTAAAATAAAACTTTTACTTGAAAAAGACAAATGCTTATACTTCTATAAACGAAAAGGACCCATGGGTAATAGCCATGTGTCCTTTTTTTAAATTATTTTTGCTGCGGCTTTACTAACTAGAAAAAGCAATAAAGCAATAAATAATCTATAATTGATGTTTCGTAATGTCGTACAAAATCACAACTGAACTAAAAAATCCTGCGAATTAGCTAGCTCTTTTTACCATCATCGTATAACTTATCTTTAGCTACAACTTTTACTTTATCGCCATCTTTTAATGTTTTACTTATTACATTATATGGGCCTATAATTACTTCGTCGTCTTTCTTTAAACCACTTGTAATTTCAATATTGGTAAGATCTTGTATGGCGGTTGCTACTTTTACTTTTTTTACTTTGCCATCTTTTTGTAATACAAATACCACCTCTTCTAAATCTGTTGGTGCTGGTACTTTATCTGTA
>JAYWCY010000024.1:0-2318 GCA_043780175.1 Chitinophagales bacterium | reverse complement strand
GCCTGTTGGTGTGGCATAGCAAATGTATAGGTCAAAATTATCGTGCGAATTATTGCCAATATTACCAGCAAAAATCATCCATTCGCCATCTGCCGATACACTAATAGCGCCTTTAAAAGGCTCATCATTAATATCTCCTGCAATTTTCACTGCTTTTGGAAACGAATTAGGATTGGTGGTATTGGTTTTGTAAAAATATTCGCCGCCACCTTCTCTACGAGTAAATACCAATAAACTATCATTTACAGTTAATGAAGGGAAATATTCTGAGCGTTCTGTGTTTACACTATCACCTAAGTTTATTGGATTGAATACGTAGTTTTTATTTGGATGTGTTTGTTGATAATTGATGGCAAATAGGTAACTATCTTTTCTGTATTTGATACTTTTCAATGTTCTTTCGCCAAGATTTGGTAATGAGGCAAAATGATTAATTGCTGCCAAGGCATCTTCAAATCTACCTTCACCTGCAAGGTTAATAGAATAGGGAAGGCTGTAAATTTTACAATAACTACTGTCTTTTTCTTTAGCAATTTCGTAGTTGGTAATCGCAGCTTTGTAATTCTTTAATTCGCCATATGCACCTGCTAGTGATAAATATGCATCTACATAGTTTTTATCTATTGCTAAGCATTTTTCAAGCGTCGTGATGGCTTGTTTATAGTCGCCATAACCAAGCTGTTCAATAGCTTTTTGGTAAATAGGGATTGCTTTTTTGTTAACCTTATCTGGATTGTAGGTTTGTGAAAAACATACAGAAGAGAATAATATTGCTGCTATAATTAAGAGATGCTTCATAGATGTAATAAAACAGCAATTTCGGAAAAAGTGACGAGTAGCAGTTGTTAAAAAAATATAGCCAACTAATTAAGCTGAATAGTCATTTTTTTTATTGCACGAGATAAGACGATTTTCACGAATCATAAATTGTAGTTCAAACATCGTTTACTGCCTTATGGAACATGGATGTACTTATGCAATTGTAAACTTAATTCCCATTTTGGGTTCGCTTTAATATAGTCTATAATTAAAGGTGTTACCAAAGCTGCTTTGTCCCATTCTGGTTGTAGGTATAGTTTGCATGAAGGCGATACTAGTGCGGCATATTCTTCGGCCCAAACAAAGTCGTGTTTATTAAAAATAACCACTTTTAATTCATTTGCAAATGGTACTACTTCTGGTAATGGCGCTTTGAATTTTTTTGGTGATAAGCAAATCCAGTCCCAATGGCCAGTTAAAGGCGAAGAGCCCGACGTTTCAATATTGGTACGAAAGCCTTTTTTGTGTAGCGCATCAGTTAATGCATCTAAGTTGTGCAATAATGGTTCACCACCAGTTACAACAGCGAGAACAGCGTTGACAGATGCTAGTTGTTGGTTGCTAGTTAACTGACTATTCACTTCTTTAACGGCTTCTTCTACAATTGTATTGATACTTAGTTGTGGATGTTTTGAAGCGTCCCAACTATCTTTAACATCGCACCAAACACAGCCCACATCGCAACCACCAAGGCGAATGAAATAAGCTGCACTACCTTGATAAAAGCCCTCACCTTGAATGGTGTAGAAGCTTTCCATAACAGGTAATGTGATTGCTGATTGCTGATTTATTATTTGAGATTGAACCATTAATGCGAAAAATGAATTGTGAAAATTGCAGCAAAACTACGCTTTGCTGCATAAAGAAATGAACGTACAAGTGTGCGACGCAACAAATGCATCATAGTAAGGTGAACGATGGCTACATAAAGAATTACACGAATTAAACGAATTTCACCAATTCCACGAATTATATAAATTGCACTAATAAACGAATTATGGTAAATTGATGCAATTATTTGCTTTGTATGCTTGTAATGTATTTTTAAGCAAGCCTGCAATGGTCATTAATCCTACACCACCTGGTACTGGTGTAATGGCAGATGATTTTGGCGCCACTTCATCAAAATCTACATCACCTTTAATTCTGAATCCTTTTTTAGCGGTTGTATCTTCTACACGTGTAATACCAACATCTATAATAACAGCACCTTGTTTTACCATATTGGCTTTTACAAAACCTGGTTTACCCAATGCAGCTACAATAATATCTGCCTGCAAGCAGATGTCTTGTAAATTAGGTGTATGACTGTGGCAAAGCGTAACAGTGCAATTACCTTGGGGGTGATTGCTACTTAGTAAAATGCTCATTGGGCGGCCTACGATATTACTGCGGCCAATTACTACGGCATGTTTACCCGTTGTTTCTATATTAAAATATGCCAACATGAGCATGATGCCATAAGGTGTTGCTGGGATAAAGGTTTGCAAGCCTTGTAC